>JAFQHD010000174.1 GCA_017398145.1 Clostridia bacterium | reverse complement strand
ATTCCGTGGGTATCAAGGTCGATATACTGCTCCACCTTAAGGGACATAAAGGAGTTTATATATCTGGGTAATACCACAAGTCCGTTTGCACTTCTCAAAGGCTCGCAATCCTTGAACTTATCAACATTTCTGCCGCTGACAAAGCCAAAGGATTCAAACACATTGAAGGGAGCATCCACCGTCA
Organism: Clostridia bacterium; assembly: GCA_017398145.1. Classification (GTDB taxonomy): domain Bacteria; phylum Bacillota; class Clostridia; order Oscillospirales; family CAG-272; genus RGIG7300. Next base: position 2,645 of record JAFQHD010000174.1, on the reverse strand, counting down.
GGGTGTTGATATTCATCTTACCCGACTGCTTTATCACATGGTGGCTGTAGTGTTCTTTGTTTATGGTTACCGCAACGCGGTTGGGTGTGCTTGTTACCTGAGTTACGGTGTTGACGATAAGACCGTTGTCCTTCTTTGTGTCGTTGCTTGTTACAACATAAAGACCGTAGCCGATATTGAAAAGGGCGTTGGGGTCGTTCTTGTTGGTGTCGTCGCTTAAAGCGGTATACTCGCGGCAGAGCTCGCCTGCAAGATCGTCAAGCTGCTTTGCGCTTTCGTCGTTAAGAGCAGACATTATCTTGACGGTAGCATCTGTATAGGTGATGTTCTTTGATCCCTCCAGCATAGCCTTCATTCTCTTGGTTGCCTGAGGTGCCCAGCTGCCGTTCTCGATGAAGGCAACGGTGCGGTTGGAGAAGTTACGCTCGGTCAGGTGGTTGATAAACTCACGCATGAAGGGGAAGATATCAGCGTTATAGGTCGTTGTTGCAAGAACTAATTTTGAATATCTGAATGCATCCTCAACAGCCTCTGCCATATCGCATCTTGCAAGGTCGTTTACCACTACCTTGGGACAACCCTTGGACTTGAGCTTTTCTGCCAGCTTAAGAACCGCCTTCTTGGTGTTGCCGTAAACCGAGGTGTAAGCGATAACGATACCCTCCTCCTCGGGCTGGTAACTCGACCAGATGTTGTAGAGGTTGAGGTAGTAGCCCAGGTTCTCGGTAAGAACGGGACCGTGGAGAGGACAGATCTTTTCTATATCAAGGCCCGCCGCCTTCTTAAGAAGGTTCTGCACCTGAACGCCGTACTTGCCTACGATACCGATATAATATCTTCTTGCCTCGCAAGCCCAATCCTCCTCTACATCAAGCGCTCCGAACTTGCCGAAGCCGTCGGCAGAGAAGAGGACCTTATCTAAAGAATCATAGGTCACGATGACCTCGGGCCAATGCACCATGGGTGCTGTAACGAAGGTAAGGGTGTGCTTTCCGAGAGAAAGGGTGTCGCCCTCGCCTACAACTATACGGTTGTCCTCGTATTCGGTGCCGAAGAAATTCTTCATCATCGCAAAAGCCTTAGAGGAAGAAACTATCTTCGCCTCGGGATAGGTCTTTACGAAATTAGCGATATTTGCCGAATGATCCGGCTCCATATGCTGAACGATGAGATAATCCGGCTTTCTGCCGTCAAGAGCCGCTTCAAGATTGTCAAGCCACTCGTGTGTAAAGTTCTGGTCAACGGTGTCCATTATTGCGATCTTCTCGTCAATTATGGCATAGGAGTTGTAGCTCATACCGTTGGGAACGACGTATTGTCCCTCAAACAGGTCTACCTTATGGTCGTTTACGCCTATATATTTAATGTCGTTTGTGATAAACATTTTAACCACCTCTGTAATTGTTTTCTTTAATTAAATATATCATAAGTATTAATATTTTTCAAGTATTTAATCCAGGATTTTTCCGTCTGTTGAGATGGTTACCACCTGCCAGGGAATGAACTTTCCGCTTGCCATAAGGGCGTTTTTGGTTGCCGCCTCTATACCGCCGCAGCAGGGAACCTCCATGCGTACTACCTTGACGCTTTTTATATTATTATTCTTGATTATTGCCGTCAGCTTCTCGGTATAATCACCCATATCAAGCTTTGGACAGCCGATAAGGGTTATGTGGTTACGGATAAAGTCATTATGGAAGTTACCGTAAGCATATGCGGTACAGTCAGCAGCGATAAGCAGGTTGGCATCCTCAAAGTAGGGGGCGTTGACAGGAACGAGCTTTATCTGGCAGGGCCACTGGGAGAGTTGGCTTGCAGCCTTTGTCTGTGGGATAAGCGGGCGGATTCTATCCGCCCCTACGGGTTGTTCGGGTCTTTTGATGCTCTTGGTCATTGTACCGGGACATCCGCAGGGGAGAGGGGCGGATGTTTTGGGTTTGTTGGTATCGGACGGGCGGATGGTATCCGCCGCTACGGAGGATCTGGCACGCTTAACCGCTTCTTCATCGTAGGCGGGAGCCTCACGCTCTTCAAAACTTATTGCACCTGTAGGGCAGGCGGGCAGACAATCACCCAGACCGTCACAGTAGTCTTCACGGGTAAGCTTTGCTTTGCCGTCTATCATTTCGATAGCACCCTCGTGGCAGGCATCTGCACACAGACCGCAGCCGTTACACTTTTCTTCATCTATTTTAATAAGGCTTCTTATCATGTTTTTTCTCCTTGCTCTTGTTTTTATGATGATATTATAGTATAATCAAATCAGAAGTTCTGTTGAAAATCCAACAAAATGGAGAAAATATGATAAAATTTTTTGATGTTTTAAGAAAATGTCCGCTCTTTGACGGTATTGAGGATGAAAATCTTGATAAAATACTCCATTGTCTTGGAGCATCCTCCGACTTTTACGATAAGAAGTTCACCATATTTACCGAAGGCAAACCTATAAAATATATAGGTATAGTTTTGTCGGGCTCGGTGCAGGCGGTACAGGTGGATTATTACGGTAACAGAAGTATTGTTGCACAATTGGGGCATACTCAGCTGTTTGGGGAATCCTTTGCTTGTGCTGGGGTATCCTCTCTGCCTGTCAGTGTTACAGCAGTTGAAGAGTGCCAAATTATGCTGATCGATTGTAAGCGGAT
>JAFQHD010000173.1 GCA_017398145.1 Clostridia bacterium | reverse complement strand
CTTAAGCTTGGAGGTAACAACGTCAAGATGCATATCACCGATACCGGAGAGCACCAGCTGCTTGGTCTCGGCGTTATTAACGAATGAAAGCGTTCTGTCCTCTTCGAGAAGCTTTGCGATACCGGACGCGATCTTGTCCTCGTCGCCCTTGCCCTTGGGAGAAACAGCCATTGCCATATAAGGTGTGGGATAGCTTACCTTCTTATAGAACCAGTTAGCGGAACCGGTGGTAAGCGTATCGCTGGTGTTGGTGTTGGTCAGCTTGGGGATCATACCCATATCGCCGCATGCGAGACTGTCAACCTCGGTCTGCTTCTTACCTACCATAGTATAGAAGTGAGCAAACTTTTCATTACCGCCGCGGTTAACGTTGCGCAGAGTCATAGTGTTGTTAAGCTCGCCTGTCATAACCTTGAAGAAGGACATCTTACCAACGAAGGGATCTGCAACGGTTTTGTATACGAATACGGTTGTATCTGTGGTATCAGCGATAGGAAGATCCTTTTCCTCGTCACCGTCATAGATCTTTTCGACCTTCTTAGCAGTATGACGGGGATAGGACTCGTGCATAATGTTCAAGAGTGCCTCGATACTCCAAAGCTTGGTAGCGGAGCCGCAGATAACGGGACATACGGTGCCGTCGATCATACCCTGATGAACGCCCTCAACGCATTCCTCAAAGGAGATGGGATCGCCGTTGAAGTATTTTTCCATCAGCTCGTCGCTTGTTGCAGCGATAGACTCAAGGAACATATCCTTATACTTGTCAGCAGCAGCCTGGAAATCAGCGGGAATAGCACCCTCGGTATGAGCACCGGTGTTCTTGTCGTATACGAATACAACGTCGTCAAGCAGATTAAGGAAGCCCTTGATCTGATCGTCCGAGCCTCTCATAGGCAGAAGCAGAGGACATATGATGTTACCGAACTTTTCACGGAGCTCGTCAAAGAGCTTTGTAAATCTTGCTTCGGGATCGTCAAACTTGTTGATAAAGATAGCCTTGGGAATATTGAACTCGTCAGCTAACTCCCATGCGATCTCAGCACCGACCTCAACGCCGTTACGGGCGTCAATGGTGATAACTGCAGCGTCTGCAACACGAAGAGCCTGATGAACCTCACCTGCAAAGTCAAGGAAGCCGGGGGTGTCTATAATATTGATCTTAGAGTCTTCCCATGCGATGGGGGAGGTAGTGGAGGAGATGGAAAAACCTCTCTTGATCTCCTCGGGATCATAATCACATACTGTGTTCTTGTCAGCGGTATTACCAAGTCTGTCTGTAGCCTTTGTCATATAGAGCATAGCCTCAACCATAGAGGTCTTACCGCTTCCGCCGTGGCCCAAGAGGGCAACGTTACGGATCTGTTTGGTGGTGTACTTTGCCATTTGTATATACTCCTTAAAAGAAATTACATAATAATAACTAAATCATGCATAAATTCATTATACATTATTAATGAACGAAATGCAATAGAATCTTTAACGAATTATGTCCTCTGCTTAGTAAAAAAATGCCAAGGAATTTTGTACTATTTGTACAAAATTCCTTGGTAAGTGTTATTTTTCACAAGAAATTTGTCTATTTCGTTCATAACCACGAACTTTTTCTTGGACCAGTCGGGGGCAATGAGGGTTGCCTTTTGCCCGTCGCCGGTTATTCTGCCGATGCATATATCCGGAGGCAGAAGCTCAAGCTGACGGCAGACCACAGAGGTGTATTCTTCAAGCGTGAGAAGCTCAAAATCACGGTTTTTATAGCTGTCGGCAATACGAGTGCCTTCTTCTATATACAACATATGTATTTTCAGCATAAAGGGATGAAGCCTTGCTATCTCACGGGCGGTTGCGAGCATCATTTCATCGGACTCATAGGGCAGGGAATTGATGATATGAATGCAGATATTCAAGTTCTTTAATTTTTCGTAGACTTCAAGGAATTTTTCATAACTGTGACCGCGGTTTATAAGAGAAGCAGTGGAGTCGTGTATAGTCTGTAAGCCTAATTCTAAGATCAGAAATGTTCGTTCATTTATTTCCTTTAAATATTTTATACACTCATCATCTATGGCATCAACACGTGTGGCGATATCAATTCCTATAGCCTCGGGTAGAGATAGAACGGTTTCATATATTTTTTTTAATTTATTTATATCCGCATATGTGTTGGTATAGTCCTGCAGATAGGGAAGCCTTAGTGCTCCCGACCATTTTGAGGACAGCTTTTCGGTCTGGAGGGCATACTGATTCTCTATGTCGATACCTCGCATCTCACCGCTTCGGTGAGGGAGTGTACAGTAGGTGCAGCCTCCTCTGCCGCATTTTCCGTCGATGTTGGGACAGGTAAAGCCCGCGTCTATGGGTATCTTGACACACTTACCGCCAAAGCGCTTACGCATCATATAATCAAAGGTATAATACCTTTTGTTTGAATCCGAATAGGGAAAAGGATTATTCATTCGTATCACTCCTCACGGTGATTTTACCATATAAGAGAAAATTTTTCAACAAAATCGGGAAATTATGTAGTAAAAGGATTTTCTCGTTTGTACTATAGGCAGAAAACCAAAAACGTGTTATAATTAAACCACAGAAATAATCGACGGAGGTAAGGATGCTGCTTTTTGAGACCCTGCTCTCGGATGAGACTAAGACCGAGAAGGCAATACATATATACAAAAGCTACTATTCATATATGATATACATCGCAGGCAGACATTTAAGCGACCCTGCCGACCGTGAGGATGCCGCACAGGACTGCATGCTCAAGTTAATTTCGATCATAGACTCTATCGATACAAGCGATGAGGCGAGACTTAAAGGTCTTTGCGGTGTAGTGACGAGAAACATCGCAAAAAACATCTGTAAGCGTAAGGAAAAGAGCAACGTCAGCTTAGAAGAAATTTTCAACGTAGAAACGAGAGAGCCCTCACCCGAAAATATCGTAGTTGCAAACGATACTTTGAGACGGTTGGTGAACGCAATAGAAAGACTTAGTCCCACCTACCGGGACGTATTGAAGCTGAAGTTTTTCAACCAACTAAAGGAGCATGAGATAGCAAGGCTCCTTGACCTGCCGCCCAAAACGGTAAATCAAAGAATATTCAGAGGAAAAGCGTTACTTCGTAAATCTATAGAGGAGGAAAACTTAAATGAATGATAAGAAATTTGAAGAGCTCTTAGGCAAAGCATTTGAAATTGAACAGAATAACGAAGTCTCCCGTGAGCCCTCCGAGGAAGAGCTTTTTGAAGCTGCACCCTTTGGCGAAAAGCAGCTTGAGTATGTCAAGAGTGTTTGCCAAAAGGATAAAAAGTTTCCTTGGACAAAACACGTCGCAAGAGCCGCCGCTATCCTACTTTGCGTATCCCTTGCAGGCTTCGGACTTTTGATGATCGATCCCGGCATACGCGCCACCGTAGGTGATAATATCACCAGGTTTGTAGATGAATATATCAACATTGACTTTTCCGAATCCTCAAAGGAACATCCGGTAGATATATCAAAGACCGAAATAGGCTATGTCCCGGAGGGCTTTGAACTTTGTGAGGATCTTTCGGATGACGAAAAGATTTCGCTCGTATATGCCGATGACGACAATTATCTGTTTATCGACATTGTTTCAAGCGGAGAAATACTTATTTCTTACGAGCTTGACGAGCATAACGTAACCTATTTGAAGATCAACGGCTACGACGGATACGTTACCTATGACGAGGTCACAGCCCAAGGCTCGGTGTGCTGGGGTAACAGCAGCTTCACCGTGGTTATAAGTGGATTTACCTCGCGCAACGAGCTTATCAAGGTTGCTGAGAGCATCAGTTTTACAAGGTGAAAAACACAGGAGATATTTCATAGGTCATGAAAAGAATTATAAGCACGGCTCTTGCGGTCATTATGCTTATACCCGCCTTCGGTCTTATATCGGGCGCCGTCATACACCTGCCCTTCAGGGATGTAAGGTACGGCGACTGGTACTATGACACCGTGTCAAGGGTCTACAATGCCGGAATAATGAAGGGTGTTTCGGCAACCAAGTTTGATCCAAACGGACTTATGACCAGAGAGCAGGCGGCGATGATATTCTATAATCTTGAAGCTGAGGGTGAGCGCTATTCAAACTATAGCTTCAAGGATATAAAAGCAGGTGCCTGGTATGCGGATGCGGTGGAGTTCTGTTACCGTCATGGCATTACCAAGGGTATCAGCACAGAGTATTTCGGTGTAGGCAGATATATCACAAGACAGGATATGATAACCATGATATATCGTCTCTACCGTTCCGACTGGGCTCCTGCGGACAAATCAAAGCAGCAGCTATACATAAGTAAGGATGCGGTAAAGCACTTCAAGGATTATTCGGACATAGCACCTTATGCCTTGGAGGCTATGAGATTTTCCTCGGGTGTGTGTATGATAATAACCCTTGACCACGGAGCTCATATCAATCTAACACCCATCATTCAGGGTAACAACGGATATGTTAAGCCGCGTTCTTACTGTACCCGTGCAGAGATGGCAACCATAATATATAAGACCTGGTACATAAACCAATTCCTTTGAGAAAGGAGAAAATAAATGATTAAAAGAAGTATTGTATTTATACTTATTATAACTACGCTTCTTTGTGCCTTGCCTGTATACGGTGCAAAGGACGGTATAGAGCCTAACGGCCCCATATCGGTTATGAAGTCAGACCCTTTAATAGACGGAATGCCAAAAAATAACGAGGGCTGGTCGGATCCCGCCGTTATGAAGGACTCAACCCTCGGATATATGCTTAATGATACCGAGGCAGGCTTTTATGCCGATACATATTTTGCCGTTAGTGACAGAGGGTTTTATTTTGCGGCAAATATACTTGAAGGTGTGGGTAGTTACGACCCCGACGACAGCTATGACTCAGAGGGCAAAAATATCTTTGTCCCCTCCACAGACGAGGACGATCCCTCACTTTACGATGAGTTTGAGGGTACGGGATGGAACGGTGATACCTTTATGTTGACTCTCGATCCCTTGGGTCGTATGTTGGAGTCCGGCTTTGTATATGATCATGCTCCCAGATATGCAGTATCTCTTTTTGAGGACGGCTCGGTACGTATGTATCGGGAGATGGTATCCGAGGGCGAAATAACCGACAAGGTCAGACTTGTGGGCAAGCGTACCGACTATGGCTGGTGCTTTGAGGCTTGTATACCTTGGGAGATCATAACCGAGGATATATATACTATAAGCTTTTGGGAGGTTGCTTTAGAAAAAAAGCAGATACTTAAAACAGGAAGTCTTATTAGGGCTTCTGCGATATACTGTGACAGATATATCGACTCAGAGGGTAACATAGCAGACCTTAACCACTACGTTACCGCAGCTTCTCTTGAGAATTGTGGTTATAATATAGCCTCAATGGGACTTGAGCTGATTATAGAAGGCTTTAACTTAGGCGATCTTGGTGTCTGTACTCCCATAGGTCACGATTGGGTGTTTGAGCTCTATGTCGAGCCTACATATACGTCTCAAGGATTTGGTATCAAACAGTGTAAGGTGTGCGGTAAAACAGAGCAGGTAATCATACCAAAAAAGATAGCAACAGATGCCTTTACCGATATTAAGTCAAACAGCTGGTATGCTGAAGCAGTAAGCTACTGTCTCAGACGTTCCTATATGGTGGGTGTTTCTTACGACAGATTTTCACCATTGAGCGAGCTCACCCGTGAGCAGTTTGTTATGATACTTGCAAACTACGAGGGTGTGGATACCTCGGACTATGCTTACGTTGACAGCGGTATGAAGGACGTTATTAAAGGAAGCTGGTACGCGGGTGCCGTTTCGTGGGCGGTAGAAGAAGGATATGTGTGCGGTATAGCTCCCGGAGTGTTCGGTACGGGTCAGCCTATAGAGCGTGCCGCCCTTGTGAGATTGCTTATGCTCTATACCGCAAAGCAAGGAGTTGACGTATCAAAGCACGCCGACCTCTCGGTATACGCAGATGCCGCAAACGTCCGGGAATGGATGCGTGAGGGCCTTGAATGGGCGGTATACAACGGACTTATTACCAGTACCTCCGACTACTATATGTGGTTAGCTCCCAAAGGAAAGGTAAGCCGTGCCATGGCTGCGGTCATGATAATGAACTATGACAACTATATGTACGATGCAAACTATGAAAAACAGTAAAACAATGAGGAAAATAAAATGAAAACAACGATCAGATTATTATCGGCAATACTTTGTCTTGTGATGCTTCTTGGTTGTGTCACGATACAGGCAGCAGATGAATTTGAAAAGCTAAAGGCAGATTATATTTCTTACGTCAACGATCATTATCCGTTATACTATCCGGTAAACAATGAGGATATCATGATCAGAGGGTACTACGGAAACCATAACGGATATGATATAGTTTT
>JAFQHD010000172.1 GCA_017398145.1 Clostridia bacterium | reverse complement strand
TATACCGAAGAGATAGCAGCTCTCGAGCATAACTATGACAGCGGTACAACAACCAAGACTCCCACATGTACCGAAGCAGGTGTCAAGACATATACCTGCGCTAACTGCGGCGGCACAAAGACAGAATCTATCGCAGCTCTCGGTCACGCATGGAAGGCATGGGAGGTAGTAAAGGAAGCAACAGATACCGAAAACGGCTTGAAGCAGAGATCCTGCCGCCGCGGCTGCGGAACGGTTGAAGAGGAGATAATCCCCGCGCTTAACGCTCCCGTTGATACCCTTAAGGTAACCGCTGACGGTCCTAACCTTACCGTATCCGGCATGAAGGACGTAAAGGACGTATTCATCGCTCTCGGTGATTACAACACCTACGCTGACGTTAAGACTAACGCAGTCGTACGTCTTACTCCCGAAAAGCTTGCTGGTACCTCCGAATACACATACACACTTAAGGCAGGCGGCTACTACACCGTACTCGTAAGATACAACGACGGCACACAGAAGTTCCTGTATCAGCAGGTAAACGTGACCGAGCCTACCTTTGCAGCAAACGGATTACAGCTTACAGTAGGTAATCTTGAAGGCGTTAAGGTCATCAGAACCGCATACGGTGAGCACAAGAGCGTATCAGCTATCAAGAAGGCAGAAGGTTCAAGATCCTTTACCGCAAAGAACGATATCAAGGGTGCAGAGTCTTACATGATCCAGTACAGACAGAGCGGTACCGTTACCGTTGCAGTTCAGTATAACGACGGCTACACCAAGATCTATACCTACGAGGTACAGCAGAAGGTTCCTACCTTTGTACAGTCTAACAATGTAGTAACCATCGGCAATATCGACGATCTCTATATCGTTAGATATGCTCCCGGTGAATACAAGACCTCCGCTGAGATCAAGAGAGCAGCAGGCTCTGTAGCACTTAAGGCAAGTGCGGCAGTTGACGGCGTTATCACAGTTAAGGGTCTTAAGGCAGGAACATATACGTTTTGCGTTCAGTATAACGACGAGTCCTATAACTACTATGTGATCACAGTAGAATAAGAAATCAAATACAACATAAAAAAGGATGCTTCGGCATCCTTTTTGTATTGCAATTTATAATTTATTGTGATATAATACATAAAGTATTAAAACATTCGCAATAATTTATTAATTGTGCACAAGGAGGCAAAAATGTCAAATTTCAAAAGGATCGTGTCTTTGATTTTGACACTGGTAACTCTGCTTGGGTGTGTTTCTTTTACACTTCCCGTAAGTGCAGCAGATACCGCAACTATCAGCTTCGACCTCAATGGCGGCTATGATGCTCCCGCAGACATCACCGTTAATTGCGGTACGCTTATCTATCTGACAGACCATCAACCCGTAAAACCCGGTATGGTGTTCCGCGGCTGGGCATTTAACAAACAGGATGCCGACAAGGGTAACATCACCTACCCCGTAGGTGTTCAGAACCCTATCCTCGTTAACAGCTCTGCGACCCTTTACGCTTCCTGGGCGTATGAAGTGACCCTTCATCCCGGACATCAGGGTTGGGGACAGACAAGAACCCTTTACAAGTTCCCTGCAGTTGATCTTGAGCTTTTCCACCACAAGACCGACATCATAAATGCTTACGGTATGTTCCCGGGTGTCAACGGCGACAGGGGCAACCTTATGGTATTCGTAGAATGGAATACCAACGAGCTTCCCATCGGTCGCGGCAACGGTACAGGCTATCACGAAAGATATACGGCTAACGCTCCCACCACTCTTTACTGTGTATGGGGCAACCCGGTGGTATACTCAGCCGACGGCGGCAGATTCCCTACCTCCGGCTCTGATATTCAGGAGGAGTTTGTTGTAAACTACAGCAACGATATTCACGATACCACAAAGTACGGCAACTTCTATATTCCCGACGGCGAGAACGCTCCCTACAAGGCAGGCGCACGTCAGGTAAAGGATTCCAAGGGTAACGAGGTTTACGCCCGTATCTTTAACGACGGTACTATCTACAAGCTTGAGACCAGAGACAGCTGGCTTGAGATACCGATATTTAACTCCAACGGCTACAGCTGGGCTGAATTTGAGTGTCGGGTTACGTCTTACGGCGAGACAGGTATGCTCTATTCCGCTATCTGGGAGCCCTCTGTTACATATAAGGCAAACGGCGGCTCAGGTAACGATATAGTTGAGTATATGACCTGGGCAGGTACAACTCAGTACAATTATGAGGATTATACCGTTCTTGAAAACAGCTTCACAGGCAGCTCTGCATTTGCAGGCTGGAACACCAAGCCCGACGGCACGGGTACGGCATATGCAGCAGGTGCAGTTATAGACGATTACGATACAAGCGCGCCTCTGGTGCTCTATGCCCAGTGGGAAAACGCTACAGCCACCGCAAAGGAATATACCGTAGCCTTCAACGCAATGGAGGGTTATCTCGATGAATCTCTCCAGAGCTATACGATTTCATACGGCGAAAAGCTCACCGATGCTATAGAAGCTATGCCCATCCCCGAAAGAGTTGGTTATACCTTCAGAGGCTGGTTCAACGAAGAGACGGGCGACGAGCTTATCTTTGACGAGGAATACTATTCCTACACCGAGAACACAGCGTATATCCCCAAGTGGGAGCTTCATTCCGACCATGTTATTGCGGCATTCAAGAAGGTCTCAAACTGCTCCGAAACAGGCTACTTCACACAGATCTGTGAGACCTGCGGATGGAAGTCCAATATCCAGTACGATAAGACAGGACATAGCTTTACAGGCTGGAAGCAGACGGGTAACGGCAGTGAGGTCGAGCGACACTGTGCTCATTGCTTCATTTCCGAGACCGAGGCTTCTACCGCTATGGTAAAGCAGGAGGTCATTGCTTACTGTAACCGCAGCGTTCCTCTCAACGACTCGGATATGAGATATATTGATACTCTCAACTACTTCTTTGCTCCCATCGACAACGGTGCAGGAAACTATCCCTTTGCAGGCTCTTACTTTGCTGAATCCACCAGTATGAGAAACAGAGCAAGAGCTCAGAACCCCAACATCAAGATAGTTCTTACCATAATGAACATGAACATCAAGGCGTTTGAGAGCTGGCTTACCACACCCTCCAACCGCGCGACCTTTGCGCATCACCTGACAGGGGTTGTAACAGCAAACGGCTTTGACGGTCTTGATATCGACTTTGAGTTCCCCTCAGACCTTAGTCTGCGTGACGATTATGCAATGCTCTTAGCCGAGATCAGAGCACGCTTCAATGCTCTTGAGTCCCAGACTGGTAAGCACTATATCCTCTCTATGACAACTCCCGCGGCTAACTGGGCGACAGAGAAGTTCGATCTTGTTGCCTGCTCACAGAGCCTTGACTACTTCAACATAATGAACTACGACCTGTACTGCGGTACGGCTATCCCCTATACACATCACCACACACCTCCATATGACAACCGTGACCCCTACGGCCACGTTCCCACAGGTGGCTCTGTTCAGGGCGATATCTCGCTCTACAAATCCTTGGGCATTCCCGCTGACAAGATAGTTTCGGGTATGGGTCTCTATGCCAGACATTGGTCTGGTGCGGCTAACATCAACCACGGTCTCTTCCAGTCGGCAGGACTTGATGAAACAAATATCCACTATGACCTTCTTATCGCACAGTATCTCAATAAGAACGGTTACACAAGATATTGGGATGACACGTCAAAGGCACCTTATCTCTACAATCCCTCGGGAGGCTCATTCTATTCCTACGACGACCCCGAATCTCTTACCTATAAGCTTGAGATAATAGCCCGTGAGGGTGTGCGCGGCTGTATGGTATTTGACTACGTAACCTGTGACGGCGCAGGAATATTCCCCCATATCAGAAATAATATCGGTACCGTTGCTCACGCTTGCAGCGTAGGCAGATACGAGACCACACAGCTCAGCTGTGATACGGCAGGTCACGCTATCGCATACTGCGGTATCTGCGGCAAGATGATGAACGACCAGATGGTATACAACGAAGGTCATTATGCTACCGATTGGGAAATGCACGCAGAGCCTACCTCTACCAAGGCAGGTAAGCTTAAGGCAGACTGTCTCTTCTGCGGTGAGGAGATCTACCGCGAGCTTGCACCTCTCGGTTACAAGGTAACCTTTGATGCAGGTGAAGGATCCAAGATAGGTTCTACCGCATATATCATTCAGAAGGGTCAGACCTATGCTGAAGTAGTTGGAAATAATCCTCAGGCAACCCTTGAGGGTACAGAGCTTATCGGCTGGTACTGCGGCGACTATATGCTTAACACCGCAGATAAGTTCAGCTTCGACTCCGATATTACATTCGTTGCAGTATGGGAGGACGAGGGCGAGCATACACATAAGTACACCTCCAAGGTAACAAAGGCGGCAACCTGTAGTGCAGAAGGTATAATGACCTATACCTGCCGTTGCGGTGACAGTTACACCGAAAAGATTGCAAAGCTTGCTCACGAGTATGTAGGCAGTGAGACAGTTGCTCCTACCTGCGGTAAGGCGGGAGAGTATACCTACTCCTGTATCAACTGCGGTGATACCTATACCGAGGAAATAGCAGCTCTTGAGCATAGCTATGACAGTGGCACTACAACCAAAACTCCTACCTGTACAGAGGCAGGCGTAAAGACCTACACCTGTGCAAACTGCGGCGGTACAAAGACAGAGTCTATCGCAGCTCTCGGTCACGCATGGAAGGCATGGGAGGTAGTAAAGGAAGCAACAGATACCGAGAACGGTCTTAAGACAAGATCCTGCCGTCGCGGCTGCGGTACCGTTGAAGAAGAGATAATTCCCGCACTTAACGTTCCCGTTGATACTCTTAAGGTAACAGCAGACGGTCCTAACCTTACCGTATCCGGTATGAAGGATGTTAAGGACGTATTCATCGCACTTGGTGACTACAACACCTATGCAGACGTTAAGGCAAACGCAGTAGTTCGTCTTACTCCCGAAAAGCTTGCAGGTGCAGAGAAATACACCTACAAACTTAAGGCAGGCGGCTACTACACCGTGCTTTTAAGATACAACGACGGCACACAGAAGTTCCTCTACCAGCAGGTAGATGTAACCGAGCCTACCTTTGCAGCAGACGGTCTCCAGCTCACAGTTGGTAACC
>JAFQHD010000171.1 GCA_017398145.1 Clostridia bacterium | reverse complement strand
TGGAAAACAACACAACAGTAGAAAATAACGCCGAGGTAGGCGAAGCAAAGCCCAAGAAAAAGAAGAAGACCGGACTGATTATTGCTATAGCGGCTATTGTTGTAGCTCTCATTGTTGCAGCTGTTCTTGTTTTTGTGCTCCCCGGTAACGGCGGCGGTGCAGGCGGTAATAACACCGCACTCACCGGCGACCCCACAACATATACCGTATCGGTAAAAACAGTCGGCGGTATGGCTCTGTCCGAGGTAGATGTTTACATTTATCTTGATGATACCCTCGAGGATATGCAGGACTATGCCAAGACAGACGAAGAGGGTAAGGTTTCCTTTAACCTTCCCAACTATGATAAGTACGCTATCGTGCTTTCAGGCGTTTCAAAGGGTTACGATGTTGCAGAGCATTATACCTTTGACAGCGAAAATTGTGATATAACCCTTACATCCTCTCTTATTACAGGTGAAGACATTTCCACCGCTCAGCTCAAGCTCGGTGACGTTATGTACGATTTTACCGTAAACAAGCTTGACGGTTCTGAGTTCACACTCTCTGAGGTACTCAAGGAAAAGAAGCTCGTTATGCTTAACTTCTGGTACAGCACCTGCGGACCCTGCGTATCCGAGTTTCCTATAATCTCGGACGTTTACGAGACCTACAAGGAAGATGTTGAGATCGTAGCTCTCAACAACCTTATTATGGACCAGACTGTCGAAAATGTTCAGGCATTCCAGAATACAACAAATCTTCCTTTTGTAGTTGCAACCTGTCCTTCATCCTGGTCTAACACCTTTAGTATTTCAGGTTACCCCACCTCTGTATTTGTTGACCGTTACGGTGTTATCTGTGCTATTGAGGTCGGAGCTGTAACAAGCAAGAGACCTTGGGTTTGTGCATTTGATCACTTTACGGCTGAGGACTACGAGCAGAAGCTCTGTGAAGGCGGTATCGGTGACCTCGTTACCCAGATCAAGCCCTCTTATGAGATGGCTTCCTCTGAGGAGATAGCTGCGATCATTAACAAGGGTGACATCAACGTTACCTACCGTCCCGAAACCGAGGGTGATACCGCAGAATATACCTGGCCCTTCATCGAGGGTGAAAAGCTGGGTCAGAGCGCTTTATATGCATCCAACATCGGTATCGACGACTCATTTGCAATTATGTACTGTGACGTTGAGCTCAAGGCAGGTCAGGTACTTGGCTTCGACTACCTTGTATCCTCCGAGCATCTCTGCGATATTCTTTATGTTATCGTTGACGATGAGGACGTTTTCCAGATCTCCGGTGTTTCTGAGGAAGAAAAATGGCAGACCTGTTATCCTGTAGTTGCAGATAAGGACGGCACGTACGAGGTTGCTCTCTGCTTCCTTAAGGACAGCGACGGAGCTGAAGGTGAAGATACTGTTTATATCGACAATATGCGTGTTGTTGACGCATCCGAAATCGACGTTGATACATATCTGCCCAGATATGCAGCTACTACCGAGGACGAAGAGAACTATGAGTATGTAACTGTTGTATATAACGAAAACGACGGCTATTATCACGTTGGTGACGCCAACGGTCCTCTGCTTCTCGCTGACCTTATGAACTACACACCCTTCAGTGAGGAAGAGTCCGTTCAGGATATCGTTACCGGCGGCAGCGCCGATAAGGACGGTGTCAGCCTTTATGATAAGGTCGAAGAAGGCGGTCTCGGAATGGTTAAGTACTTCTCCTATGCCTCCAATGCTTCACTTCAGGGTATTTGTACGGTAAACAAGGAGCTTGCAGAAATGCTTAAGCAGGTAGCCGAGGTTGCCGGCTTCAGCGATGATGAAAACGAATGGCTCAAGATGTGTAAGTATTTCAAAGCTTACGGTAACGGCACCAAGCAGCTTGAGGACCCCATCAAGGGTCTTGCGCCCTTCAGTGCATTTACTGCAACACTCGGTAAGGATGTAGCTACAAACTACTTTATGTATAACAGAGCCATTATTCCGAGGGGTCTCCTTGCAGAGTTTACACCTACTAAATCCGGTGTGTACCGCTTCACTTCCAAGAGTGACTACAAGGACGGTATAGATGCATGGATATTCAATGAAAAAGGTGAGAATATCTATACATACGAGCATGACGAAAGACTCTATACCGATGATATAAACTGCTCTATGGTCTACTATATGGAAGCAGGCACTCCCTATTATATCAATATGGCATTCTGGGATATATACGCTACAGGATATATCTACTATGATGTAGAATTCCTCGGCGAAACCCTCAACCACTTCCGCACTGCTTCTCCCGGTTACTTTACCTATGACAGTGATGCCACAGGTAATCAGATATATGACGTTATAACCGGCGGTATTAAGCCTGTACTTAAGGACGGAAAGTATTATGACTCTGAGGACGGAAGTCTTATTTACGCAGACTTCACCAACCCCACAAGAGTCTTTGGTCACTCTGTCGTAGAGATGGCTGATATGGGCGGCTTCGATTTCTCCAAGTCTGAAACTGACGGTGAGATAATCGCATATCTCAAGCAGAATGACAACGATCCCGACAAGACCAGAGAATATCTTAAGAAGCTCTGGGGCGAGGATTATGACACAAATGTTGAGATATATCAGCTTGAGGATGTTCTTAACGGCAAGTATCACGGTGAAGGCCCCGACCTTACCGCTGAAATCAAGACCTATATAGACAAGATCGATAAATCTTCCAATCCCGAGCTTAACGGATGTGTGGTCGTTGACGAAAGACTCGCAGAGATACTCCAGCTCCTTATGGATAAGTACACGTTTGAAGATGTAGAGGATGCTTGGCTCAAGATCTGTTATTATTATGACTATCTTGGTCCTGCTAAATAATCGGAGAAGTATATATGAATATGATTAAACGTATAACAGCGGCGGCACTTGCAGTTATCTGCATTGCCGCACTGCTGTGCGCCTGTACCGGCGAAAAAGAATATACCGTAACTGTAAAGGATCTTCTTGGCAATCCTTATACCTCCGGTATCGTTGTTGAGTTTATGCAGAACGGCAGCAGGGTCGCTATGCAATCCTGCAACGAGGATGGTGTTGCAAAAAAGACACTTGCGGCAGGTGATTATGATATTGCACTCAAGTTTAGCGATGATGATGCTTCATATTATTATGATGACAATATTTCTGTTTCCTCCGGCAACAGGGAAGTGGATGTGATTCTTTCTATGCTCACATCCGGAGAGCCTTTCTCACTTTTTGCCGGCGGTAATGAAAACGACGCTTACTATGTGACAGCAGGATGTACCTATGTTGAGCTTTCTGAGGGACGTAACTACTTCCTCTTTTCACCTACAGAAGCCGGTACCTATGAGTTTTCTGTAGCAGACGGCGCTGACGCTGCTATAGGATACTACGGCGCTCCTCATTTTGTACAGGACGTGAGCAACGCAGAGGTTGTTGATAACAAATTCACTGTTTCTGTTACCAAAGGTATGATCGGTTCGGGCGAAGGTGGAACTTCCACATATGTTATCGGTCTTGATAAAAATACCGCTGACAGCTGTGTTATAGGCATTGAGCGTATAGGCGATCCTGCCTGGTCCATCGAAGATGAACCCTGGGAAATCTATCAGAAAACCGTCGATATCGAGGCATATACACTTCCTGAAGGCTATGTGTTAGGCGAATTTGATATCACAAAGAGTTCTGATGCTTATAATGTTGTATTTAATGAAGCAGACGGATATTATCACCTTGACAGTGCAGACGGCCCCCTTGTTCTTGTAAGACTTGCAGAGGATTGTGATTATATTGCTTGCTTTGCAACGATGCTTGACCGTTCCGGTGTTTCAAGATACTTTTTTGACGAAAACGACGAGTTTGTCAAGAAGGTAAGTTATTCCGAGTGCCTTTTAGAGTACATCGATTGTGTCGACGAGGATGAAGGTGTGTATCCTCTTACAGAGGATCTTAAGTTCATCATTCAGTCGAGAGGCGAATACGTAGGCTGGTGGGATAGTGAAAGCAGCGGTTACATATTCAAGGATGCCAACGGAAACATTATTCCTGACATCAATTCCGACATTGCATGGCTCATGATGTGCTGTTATCTTGAAAAATAAGGTAATTATATGATCAAAAGAATCATAAGTTTATTTATCCTGTTTTCCTTGCTTATCCCGTCTGCAGGCTGTACACTACAGCCTGCAGATACGAAGCAGGAATACACTATCACTGTTACAACCGAAGGCGGCATGGTCTTTTCAGAAATACCCGTTACCATATATAAGGGAGCAGACAAAAAAGACCTTGTGTGGAGAGGTGAAACTTCCGTTGACGGTAAAGCTTCATTTTCTGCAGCCGCGTCAGATGAATATGTAGCAATTATTGAGGGTCTGCCGGAAGGATACGGCATCAAGGAATATTATCCTATAGATGCATATGAGACAGTTATTGCCCCTGAGATACTTCTTGAGGAAAAGGAAGAGCTTTCGGGTATAAGTTATGACTTGGGAGATATAATTCACGATTTTGCAGTTAGCGGAGCAGATGGAAAAGAATACAGGCTTTCCGAGCTTCTCAAAACAAAGAAGGCTGTTGTTTTGAATTTCTGGTATCTTAACTGTCAACCCTGCAGAATGGAATTTCCTTATCTTGAAGAAGCATATCAGCAGTATAATGGCAAAATTGAGGTGTTGGCTCTCGATCCCGTAGACGGCACGGATACAAGTGTTTCTGCTTTTGCCGATGAGATGAAACTTTCATTTCCTATGGGAGCGTGCGACCCTGTATGGGAGAGCGTTATGGATATAGCCGCTTATCCCACCACCGTTGTTATTGACCGTTACGGTATGATAGCGATGATACACAAAGGATACATTACAGAGACACAGACATTCACCGATATTTTTGAGTATTTTACTTCAGACGGTTATGTTCAGTCTACTGTAAAAAATATTAATGATATTTCACGGAAAGAAGGCGAATGAAATGAAAATTCTTAAGAATCTTCTCTGCATCATGCTTGTTGCTTGCTTTATTCTTAGCTTTGCAGCATGTACGGGCAAAGATGTCACAAACGATGAAAATGCAGGTGAAAATACCCCTAAGGTTGAAGATACCGAAGAGGTAAAGGATACCGAAGAAGCTGCTCCTGTCGGTTTTAAGGTTACAGTAGTAGATGATGCAAATGCAGCAGTGGCCGGTGTGGTTCTTCAGATTTGCAAGGACACCTGTGTTCCTTCTGTTACAGGTGCGGACGGTGTTGCTAACTTCAATGTTGAAGTAACATCCGAGCATAAGCTCTCTGTGCTCACTCTCCCTGAGGGCTATGAGTATACAGGCGAAGCAGAGATCTATCTTGAAGACGGTATGACTGAATTTACCGTTGTAATCAATAAGGTGGCATAAAATGAGTACGACTGAAAAAACTAAGAAGTTAAATAAGAAGGTTATAATATTCGGTAGTATAGGCCTATTACTTGCAGCTGCCGTTATTATTGCACTCGTTGTTGGTCTTGGCGGAAAAAAACCTGTATCCGATACGGTTGACACAGACGACACTGATGTTGAAACTGTTGATGCAGATACATCTGATACAACGGAGGATGCGGTTTCAACGGATGATATCAGTGATACGGCTGAGGTAACCGACGATGTTACAGCTGAAGATACAACCACGGCAGATACTACCACGACACAGACTCAGGATACAGAGCCTCCTGTAACGGACGTTAATCCCAACGGTGTTGTAATTTCAGGCGCCGGCAGTGCGTCTCAGCCCTATCTTGAGATCCCTGCAGAGGATATGACGGTTACCACCGTTAGTGTTCCTGCAGGTGCTGAGCTTTATTATGACATCTACCGTGTTGGCGGTATGTATCTTACCGTTAACGATCCTGATGCATATGTTATTTGCGACAATCTTCAGTATGATGCATATAACGGACAGGTATATTTTCAGGTACCTAACGCTCTCGCAAGTGACGCTGTAAGTTTCCGTATAGGTAACTACTCAAGTACTGCCAAGTCCTTTAAGCTCATATTCACAAGTCCTTTAGGAAGCTATCAGAATCCCGCTGTAGTTGACGGTTTGAGTGAGGGCTTCAACGTAACTCTCGAAGAGGGTCGTGAAACAGGATTTTATTTTAAGCATTACGCAACACAGAACGGTGTTATCCGCTTCTATATGCAGGCTACCGAGGAAAGCGTATTTATCGTAACTAATAACAGAAACTCTGCACAGAGAACTTCTGATGCCGATGTCCAAACCGATAGTAACGGCAATGAATACGTTGAGATCGAAGTAAATCAGGGTGATGAGCTTCTTATCAATGTTGGAGCTATTCCCAACAAGAGGGGTAAATATCCTGCAGTTGAGATCTACTGGAACGGTTTATATAATTAAATCCATAAGGAGTATACATATGAAAAAGATTATAAGAAATATACTCAGCCTGATACTGGTGGTTTCTATTCTCACCCTTCCTGTGACATCATTTGCTGATGATATCACTCTCGGTGAGTATGATAACCCCTATCTGTTAAGCACAACAAGCACTCACTTCACAGTAGTGGTAGGTGCTGAATCTGAGGCATGGGTAAAGGTAGACGATTGTATCGGTTCTACTCTCAACGTTCTTAAGGCTACTACTGCCGACTATATGATAATGTACTGCAGACAGCCTCACACACCCGAGACCACAAGCGGCAACAACACCCTCTCCATGGAGATGGTAAACGGTGCGGATATGTTTAATATCTATAACCCCGGCACTACCTCCGTTGAGCTTCAGCTTGAGCTTATAGGCGGTACGGGTGTCGTAGAGCAGGGAACGGTCGATAATCCTGAGCTTGTTACAATGTCATCCAATATGTTTGGTGGCATTGGTGCTTCCATGACCAAGGATCTTGCAGCAGGCAATGAGGGCTACTACTACAAGACCGTAGCTCCCGCTGACGGTATCATAACCGTTTCTGTCGGAGCTTATGATGCTGACTATAACAACATCGGCTGGATGTACTTTGTAAATAACGATACAAAGGGCGTATACGGCGATACACACTGGTCCGACGAAGAGGAGCCTGTTTTCTATGAGGAGGTCTCTGTAAGCAAGGACGATGTTGTTATCGTATTTGCAGCCACATACAATCCTTCTAACCAGTGGAACAATCCTGTGGGCACTGTATCTGTTGATTTTAGCTTCAGTGCCGTAGGAACAAACGGCAACCCTGAGGTTATCAGTGTTGGTGATTATGCTCCTAAGCTTGAGGCAAGCTCTCAGGGCTATTACTACAAGTGGACCGCTACTGAGGAAGGCAGTGTGACCGTCGCTATGTCCGATGATAATATAAACGGATGGCAGTACGGCGTTAATGTCGAAAAAGCAGACGGAACATTTAAATACGGTGACACACATTGGTGCGATGATGATCCTGTTGTTTTATCCGAATCTCACGATGTTGTTGCAGGCGATATACTTACCATCTATGTAAACACATACAATCCTTCCAGCGAATTCAACACTCCTGCGGGCACCGTTAACTGGACTCTGAGCTTCACAGCAGGTGAGGGCGGTAATGATGATGGCGGCGACAACGGAAATGAAGGCGGTAACGAGGATGATAACGGCGGTGAGGTCGTTCCTCCTCCTGCAGAAGAGACCTACACCAACAGCGAAATCCCCCTTGAGGTAGGTACTAAGGAATATCCTCTTATTGAAGGTTATGACTATACAGTATTTCCCTTTGAGCCTTCACAGACAGGTAAGTACACATTTACCGCTGCAAACGGACTTATCGGTATCGTAAGTTATAACGGTATGTGGGTAACTGTTGAGCCTACAGCTGATACTGTTAAAGATAACAGCTTTGTATGGGAATGTACAGGCGTAGGACAGACCATCTGGGTTGCAGCTAAGTATAATCCTGTCACAAGAGCTCTTGATGACGGTAAATCTGTATCTATCAGTATCAGTCGAGAGGATATTGAAGTTGACACAATGCCTTGGACGACATATATCAATACACATAAGCCTCAGCCCTTTACCTTTACAGGTGATGCAGATGAGCTTGAGCCTGTTGAGGTATTCGATAATAACGTAGATAAGCCTGTTATGGGTAGTGACGGTTATTATCACCTCAATTCTGCTACAGGTCCTATCCTCTATGTGGATATTGATGATGCCATGATGAACCTTGTTGATGCTATGAGCTACGGACAGGTCAAGGATATCATTATGGACGGAGATAAGATAGTTTCCAAGATCGATTATAACGAAGCTATCGGTCAGTATATCGACTGTGCAGATGAGACCCTTTGCCTCTATCCCCTTACCGATGACCTTATCGCCATCTACAAGGGTACAGGGCACTTCCAGGGTTGGTACGGTGAAGAAGGCTGGCTCGGTACTACCGCAGACGACGGCTATCTCTTCGCTTGTTACTTCATTAACGACGGTTCTGTTAACACCGGCAATAACAATAATAACGGCGGAAATAAGGTTCCCACCGGCGGTCAGTCCTTTGGTGGTAACAATGGCAGCACAGGTAAGCCCGTAGGAAGCGGTAACAGCTTCGGCTCCGGAACATCTGTCGGCAAGCCTGTTACAGGCACACAGGTAGGAAAGCCTGTTACAGGTGCAGCACAGACCTTTGATCCCTTTATCATTAATCTTGCTGTTCTTTCTATGTCCGGTCTTGGCGTTATCGTAACGTCCCGTAAAAAGAGATGATCAATATAATCAAAAAAATGCTTCGCTTATGCGAGGCATTTTTTGTACGATCATCCTATATGATTGCATAAATTTATTATTAAGATTTACATTTAGGCTTGTATTTCATTAAAAAATGTAGTATTATAATGTTGTAAAGAAGCTATTAGTCTAAAAATATCGTGAGGAGCAAAACAAATGAAAAAAAATAAGTTGCTGTCCGTAATTCTTATTTGTGTACTTGCAACAGTTGTTGTCGGGTCGGTATTGTACTTCGTTTTTTTTGATGACGATGCCGAAAGTGTATATGACGTCTTAAAGAATGCACCTTATAAGGAGTATACTATCACTATAAAGACAGAAGGTAATATGTTGTTGTCAGGAATAGATGTGTATGTATACTTTGACAGTAATTGTGAAAAGCTGATCGATTACGGCAAGACCGATAAGGATGGTAAGGTTAGTTTTCTTCTTGCGGAATATGACGACTACGCCATTGTCTTTTCAGGCATCCCAAAGGGTTACGATATATCAGATTACTACTCGTTTGAAGGTGAAGATACTAATATTACCTTTTCTTCTCAGCTTATAGAAGGTGAGGATATTTATGATGCTAATTTCGGCGTCGGTAATGTTATGTATGACTGGACAATTACGTTAGATGACGGTGATACCGTTACAACGTCAGGCATCCTCGAGAAAAAGCAGATGCTGATCATTAATTTTTGGTATGAGAATTCTTCCTCAAGCGTTGAGCAGTTGAAGATTCTTAACGATCTTTACAGCAAATACGAGGATATCGTTGAGATAATAGCATTAAATCCCGTTGATGATGCTGAAAGAATCACAGCCTTTAAAGAAAAGAATTCTATATTGTTTCCTATGGCATCCTGTTCACGTAGAATTTCTGCGAGGTTTGGTGTTTCAAGATGTCCCGCTACAATAATCATTGACAGATACGGAGTTATCTCATTGTTAGAGGTCGGTGCTGTATCTTCTATAGAACAGCTGGAGACGGTATTTGATCATTTTACTGATGATCAATACGTTCAGCAGTTATACCGTAACGGTATATCGGAGTTTGTCTCTGAGCTTCTGCCTGAGCCTACCGTATTCGAGGTAGTTGCTAAAGATGGTGAAAATGTAAAGATCGCGGGCGTTGAGATAAAATTGACTACAGAGGATTCTACCTTTACAGCTATAACCGATGAAGCAGGTGTTGCAAGGTTCGAAGTTACAACAAAAGAGAATGATATTCTTTCAGTAATAAATTATCCTGACGGATATGACTACAAGGGCAAAGATAAAATCATTCTTTCGGATGCTATGTATACTTATAACATAATTTTTGAAGCTATTGATGATAATAAGTAATAAAACCACCGGCAATGCCGGTGGCTTTATTATTACGCAGCATTTAGCATATTTTCGATGAATATTCCATAACCCTTTGTAGGGTCGTCTACGAGTACATGGGTTACTGCTCCGACAAGTTTACCGTTTTGGATTATAGGGCTACCACTCATGCCCTGTACAATGCCACCGGTTTTTTCTATAAGATCTTCGTCTGTTACCTTGATAATAAAATTCTTGGTATTGCTGTCATTATGATTTATCTTTTCTATATCTATATCATATTGACAAATAATATTGTCGTCAAGTGTACATAATATAGTTGCGGGACCTTCCTTAGTTTCATCTGCTGATGCAATCAATGCTTTCATATTTGTATCGGGATGAGCTTCAAGCTTACCGAAAACACCTTGAACGGTATTAGAAAATACGAAACCTGTCTCGTTGGTAAAGAGACCCTGCAGACATCCGGGATCTCCCTGTGAGCTCAGCTTTATGCCTGTAACTGTTACGTCGGTCACCTTGCCTTTGCGAAGCTTCAAAAGCTCTCCGCTTTCGGCATCACATACTCCGTGGCCTAATCCCGCAAAGTCGCCGTTGTCCTCGATATAGGTTACAGTACCGATTCCCGCCGTTCCGTCCTTTAGCCATAAACCTAACTTATACCCTCCCTCGCTTGCAGATCTGACCGGTGTAACAGTCGTACTTTTACTTTTATTTTCTCTTTGAAAACAGATATTGATCGGCTTGCTTTCGGATTTTTTTAGGATCTTCAGTATATCCTTCACCTCGGTTATAACTGTATCATCCATCTTTGTGATTATATCACCTTTCTTTAATCCTGCGATAGTTCCCGGTGAGATGTTACCTTCATCCGTATCAACGTCGGACACACCGCATACAAGCACCCCTTCGGTATAGAATTTAATACCGAAAGCCATACCGCCCACCGATACGGTATCTCCGACAGAAGCCGCAAAAGAGGGAAGAGCGAATATTGAAATTATCATTAAAAAAATGATAGCTTTTTTGACCATTTGATCACCTCCTTCAAAGATTAATTTGCACCGTCAGACATCATTAATGTATAGGAATATTGACCATCCTAAAAGCAAAAAATTTACAAAATATATATGTAAATATGATATATATATGATATACTTAACATATATATTTATTTGGAGGTCATTTTGATGTCTATAATTAACGAAATTTCCGAAAAGCTTCAGGCAGGCGGCAGAGAAGCGTCTGTAGCGATGAAGACTCTTGTTCCCCAGGCTCTCGAAGAGGGCTTTAGCGCAAAGGAGATCCTTGAAGACGGTCTTCTTGCAGGTATGAGTGTTATCGGTGAAAGATTTAAGAATAATGAGATCTACGTGCCTGAGGTGCTTGTTGCCGCAAGAGCAATGAAGATCGGTGCAAACCTTCTTAAGCCCTATCTCGTTTCCGACGACGTTCAGGCTAAGGGAAAGGTTGTTATCGGTACTGTTGCAGGAGATATGCACGATATCGGCAAGAACCTCGTTGCTATGATGCTTGAGGGTAAGGGTCTTGAGGTTATCGACCTCGGCGTTGACGTATCCGTTGAGGATTTTGTCAACACAGCTAAGGATGAAGGATGCAAGATCATATGTCTTTCTGCACTTCTTACCACAACTATGCCTGTTATGAAGGACATTGTCAAGGCTTGCGAGGAGGCAGGTATCCGCGATAAGGTTAAGATCATGATCGGCGGCGCTCCTGTTACTCAGTCCTACTGCGACGAGATCGGTGCTGACTGTTTCACCCCCGATGCTGCAACAGCTGCAGATGCAGCTCTTGCCTTCTGTCAGGAGTAATAAAATGAATTACATACTTGAAAACTTAGAGCCGAAAGCTGTTTTCAAGTACTTTGAAGAAATATCCCGTATCCCCCGCGGATCCGGCAATGAGACAGCGGTAGTAGATTATATTGCCGCTGTTGCTTCTTCTTTTGGACTTGAATACAGAAGAGACGAAGCTGACAACATTTTGGTCAGACGTAAGGCTGACGAGGGCAGGGAAGCTGCACCTTGTGTAATGTTGCAGGGTCATACCGATATGGTATGTCAGTGTAATGCTGATACAAAGCATAATTTTGAGACCGATCCCTTAGATCTCTTTATTGACGATGGGTTTATTAAGGCAAAGGGAACTACACTCGGCAGTGATGACGGTATAGCTTGCGCGTATATGCTTGCTTTACTTACCTCAGAGGGTCTTGAGCTTCCCGAGCTTGAATGTCTATTTACCTCAAGCGAAGAGGTAGGAATGAACGGAGCTATAGCCTTTGATTATTCAGACGTTAAGTCCCGTCTTTTGATAAATCTTGACTCCGAGGATGAGGGCGTGTGTGTTGTAAGCTGTGCGGGCGGTGTCAGAGCTGAGCTTAGCTTTTCTTCAGAAGCTATCGACGAAAAGAATAAGCTTATGCGTATAGAGATAAAAGGTCTTTGCGGCGGTCATTCCGGTGTTGATATCAACATCGGTCACGAAAATGCAATTCTTCTTATGGCAGAGCTTCTTGACAGAATGTATACATTTGAGCCCTTCAACCTCGTATCCTTTAACGGTGGAACGAAGGACAACGCTATTCCTCGTGAATCGGTATCTGTGATCTCATCACCCGATCCTGACATTTATAAGGATATTATTTCTGAATTTATAAATGAAAAGAAGAAGATACTTTCAAAGGACGAGAAAGGATTTAAGGTACATACATCCAAAAACAAGCATGTAGGTAATATGTTTACCTTTGCCGATACTTCACGGGTGATTTCAGCTGTTTTAAGCACTCCTAACGGCGTTATTCGTATGTCACAGCATATCGACGGTCTTGTCGAAACATCTTCAAACACGGGTATTATTTGCGCTGAGAACGGATGCTGCAAATCCGTACACCTCATCCGTTCATCAAGTGAATATTCCATTGATTCAGCTGTATCAAAGCTATCAAGGATAGCAAAGCTCTGCTCCTGTGACATCGTCACCAGGGACAGATATCCCGGATGGGAATATATGCCTGACTCCACGCTCAGAGATATGTACATCAAGCATTTTGAAGCACTGTATGGATATAAACCGGTGACTGAAGCGATACACGCAGGTCTTGAGTGCGGACTTATATCTTCCCGTTTGCCGGGTATTGATATTATTTCAATAGGACCCGATCTTCACGATATTCATTCACCCGACGAGCGTATGGATATTGCTTCTGTTGAGCGTACCTGGAAATTATTATGTGAAATGTTAAAAGGCATCGTTTAAACGATGCCTTTTGATACGTCTTTTCAAAAATTATGAAATAAGCGGGCATAAAGCCCGCTTGTTTTAGCTTAATTTATACTGCATTGCAAATTCTTTAAACTTTTCTTTGAATTTCTCATTGTCAATAGACTTAAGAGCATGCAGATATTCGTGCGTATCGTAGCTGTCCTGAACGACCTCGATCATCGTTACTGCTATGTTGGAGCAGTGGTCTGATACACGTTCAAAGTTGGTAAGCATATCATTAAGAACAAATCCGTGTTCTATAGTACACTCACCGACCCTAAGTCTGGAGATGTGTCTTGACTTAATGGAAGCAATAATACCGTCAATGACCTGCTCAAGGGGTTCGACGTTATTTGCGATATTAAGGTCGCCCTTGATATATGCATCAACCGTCATATTAACGATATCAGTAAGTGCTTTACGGGCAATGGCTAAGTCAGCGTTGGCATCGGCAGTAAAGGTGATATTTTTGTCGTGCATTTCCTCTGCTACCTTTATAAGGTTGACCGCATGGTCGCCGAGTCGCTCGAAATCGCCGATAGAATGAAGCATCTTGGATACCTCAGCGCTGTCCTTATCCGAAAGCTCGCTTTTAGAAAGCTTAACAAGGAATGTACCGAGCTTATCCTCGTACATATCAATATCATCCTCAATCTTGATGATATCCTTAGCTCTGCGTTCATCGAAGTTACCGCAAAGATTTATTGCTGCCAGGATGCAAGTCTCAGCCTTACTTGCCATTTCTATACAACGGTGAGTACATTCCTGTATTGCAAAGGCGGGAGTGTTGAGAAGTCTTTCGTCGATGAATGTATAATGCTCTTCCACACCCTTCTTGTCCTTGATGATGATGTTTGCGAGCTTAACAAGAATCTTCTGGAAGGGAAGAAGAAGAAATGTCGTGAATACATTGAATATAGAATGACATACAGCGATACCGAATGCATCAATGCCAGAGCTGAGAAATTCTTTAAAAATAAGATAAGCGGGAATATAAAGTATCAGAACGATTATAGTACCGATCATGTTAAACATGATATGTATACAAGCAACTCGCTTAGCGTTTTTGTTAACACCGATACTGGAGATAAGAGAGGTTACACATGTACCGATGTTCTGACCCATTATGATCGGGATAGCAACACCGTAGGTTATAGGTGTTGTTGTTGATCTCATAGCGATAGTAAGATTCTGAAGAATAGCAACAGAGGCAGCTGAGCTTTGTATTACACCCGTAAATATAGCTCCCACAAGCACTCCGATGATAGGATTGGTAAAGAAACCGAGAATGGGCTTGAAGGTCTCGGGATTCTCCTCGGCAAATGTAGCTATAGGTGCCATTGCATCGCCCATAAGCTCCATACCGAACATAAGCACACCGAATCCAACGAGAATATTACCTATATCCTTTTTCTTATTGCTCTTAGCCATCATTGTAAGAGCAATACCGATAAATGCAAGCAGGGGTGCAAATGATGAAGGCTTAAGTAACGCTATAGGACCGGAGGAATCTATACCTGTGAGGGAGGTAAGCCATGCTGTAAGGGTGGTACCTATATTAGAGCCCATAATGACACCGACGGTGCTTTCGAGATTCATAATACCGGAGTTAACAAGACCCACCAGCATAACGGTCAAAGCAGATGATGATTGTATTGCTATTGTGATACCTGCACCAAGCGCAAGACTTTTAGCAGTGTTATTAGTTGCGCTGTTGAGGGTAGTTTGCAATTTACCGCCTGACAGCTTTTCAAGACCTGATGACATAACATTCATACCAAACAGGAAGAATGCAAGACCGCCAAGCAACATAAATAACTGAATCAAAATTCCTGTCATAATACTAACCTCGTATAATTAAGTATTTAAACACTGTAATTATACTATATTTTGATGTTTTTTGCAAGAGAAAAAGCAGTTTTACTGACAAAAACTGCTTATTTTTTCTTAAATATTATGTTTATCTTAGGCACAGCAAGGATCGCTATTGTGATTTTGAGTGCGTCTCCCGGCAGAAAGGGCAATATGCACGCAGAAAGAACAGAGAGAAGCTCTTTATCCGTATTCAGCATAAATCCGATACAGCCGCATATGTAGAGAAGTACGGTACCTATGCACATACCAATGATCTGTCTCGGTCTGCCCTTGTTTAACAACGATACACATATTACAAGCGGAATATATCCCAATATAAATCCACCGACAGGGCCTGCAATATGAGTAACGCCTCCCGAAAATCCCGAAAATACCGGCAATCCGATACAGCCGAGGAGTATGTAGAGCATAACGCTTATAAGAGAGGTATGAAGCTTGCAGACCGTACATGTTATATATATGACAAGTGTAGCAAGTGTTATAGGTATACCCGAGATCGGTATTGCTATCGGACACAATACACATAACAGAGCTGTAACGATCCCGCAATGAACGATGTCTTTAGTTTTCATCGGACAAAGTTCTTTCTACTGCCTTATGCCATCCGTTAAGCTTTTGGGTTGCCGCATCTGAAGACATCGTCGGGGCAAATCTTTTTGAGATCGCTTTTCCTGACTTTATGCTTTCCATGGATTCAAAGAACCCTGTTTCCAAGCCGGCAAGATATGCGGCACCCAAAGCGGTTGATTCAATGCACGCAGGTCTGTTGATGACCGAATTTAAAATGTCGGACTGGAACTGCATAAGCAGATCGTTGGCGCAAGCACCACCGTCAACATTTAACTCTATAAGCTTAATGCCGGCGGACTTTTCCATTGCATTAATAACATCATAGCTCTGATACGCAATGGCTTCAAGAGCTGCTCTTGTTATATGGTGTTTGTTTGTACCGCGAGTGATACCCACTATTGTACCCTGAGCATATTGATCCCAATAAGGAGCACCCAGACCCGTAAATGCAGGAACTAGATATACACCCATTGTGTCCTCAACCTTTGATGCAACTAACTCACTGTCAGCCGCTGACGTTATAAACCCAAGCTGATCGCGCAGCCATTGGATAACTGCACCACCTACAAATACGGAACCCTCAAGAGCGTACGTGATATGACCGTCAATACCCCAAGCGATGGTTGAAATCAGTCCGTCATCATTGATATGAGGTGTACTTCCTGTATTAAGAAGCAAGAAACAGCCGGTACCGTAAGTGTTTTTCGCCTCTCCTTCATTGAAGCACGTCTGACCGAAAAGCGCTGCTTGCTGATCTCCCGCTATACCTGTTACGGGAACTGACGCACCTGTAACATTAGGTGATGTGTTTCCGAACATGCCTGAGGAGGGAAGTACTTCGGGAAGAATAGATTCGGGTATACCGAATAGCTCAAGCAATTCTTTATCCCAACAAAGTTCTTTGATGTTATACAGCATCGTTCTTGAAGCATTCGAATAATCTGTTGCATGCACCCGACCGTCTGTAAGCTTCCACAAAAGCCAAGTATCAACTGTACCGCACAACAACTCGTTATTTAACGCTTTTTCTTTCGCTCCTTTGACGTTGTCAAGGATCCACTTTAGCTTTGTGGCAGAAAAATATGCATCAATAACAAGTCCTGTTTTTGATTTTATCATTTCGGTATAGCCGTCTTTTTTGAGGGTATCACAGTATTCTGCGGTCCTTCTGCACTGCCAAACTATAGCATTATAAATAGGCTCACCGGTTATTTTATCCCATAC
>JAFQHD010000170.1 GCA_017398145.1 Clostridia bacterium | reverse complement strand
GGTTTACCTTAAGTATTGCAAAGAACAGAGCAATCGATACAAACGCCTGCTCACCGCCCGAGAGAAGGGAAAGGCTCTTGATTATCTTTCCGGGAGGCGCAACGTTGATCTCAATACCACTGGTAAGCACGTTTTCGGGGTCGCTCAGCTTAAGCTCAGCCGTACCGCCGCCGAAAAGCTCGCGGAATACGTCCTTAAAGTTCTTGTTTATCTGTTCAAGCACACTTACGAACTGAGTGCGCATTTCACCCTCAAGCTTATAGATAACACCTGTAAGCTCACTCTTGGCCTTTGTGAGATCCTCAAACTGTACCTTTAAGAAGTCGTAACGTGTCTTGACCTCCTCATACTCCTCTATAGCGTTTACATTGACGTGACCGAGATGCTTTATCTTACCGCGGAGCTCGTTTCTGGCTCTTACCGCCTCGGGTCTTGAGGATGCTGTTACAGGCTCGTATTCAAGCTCACAGGCAGCGGAGAAGGTCAGCTCGTATTCATCCCACAGATGGGCAATGAGCTTGTCCTGCTCGTCCTGTACCGACTCACACTGAGTCTCAAGCTTGGTATACTCACGGAACAGAGTCTCACGCTTATGGGTAAGGTCCTTAGTCTCCTCCCGCAGCTTGCTTTCTTTAGCCTCGTTTGCCAGATTCTGCTCTGATATAGAGGCTATCTCGGTTTGCATAGCAGATATCTCTTTTGCTATTCTTTCTGATTCTTCCTTACCGCCGGAAATTTTTTCTGCGATAGCATCAAGCTTTTCGGTAGCGGCTGAAATCTTATTGTCCTCTATATTTCTCTTGGATATAAGCTCGTCGAGAGCGTCACGGCGGATGGATATCTCATATTCACCCTGATCTATATCCTTTTTCTTTTTCTCTATCTCGATACCGCAGAGATTCATTGCAACGCTGATATCACTCTGCTCGCGGGTAAGGGTCTCCCGCTGTCCTACAAGCTCGGACATCTTTTCCTCAAGCTTTGTTATCTCTGATTCGAGGGTCTCGATAGATGCCTTGCCCTTAAGGATGGATTCCTCGGTATCGGTCTGCTCGCGGTCGATGGATTCAAGGGAAGCCGTGATAGCAGCCTTTCTCGTCTCGTCACCCGAGAGCTGTGTCATCAGTATCTTCTGCTGTGTCTCTTCTGCGCTGCAAAGTGAATTGAAGAGTGCCTTACGGGCTGTTATATCGTCGTTTGCGCCCTGATTATCCGAAATTATCTTTTCCTGGGCAGCTATATCAGCCTCTGTCCTTGAAAGCTCGAACTCAGCCTTCTTTATCTCCTCGTTTATAGAGTCGATCTCGGCAGAGCGTGTAAGAATACCGCTGTCCTGCTTGAGGGATCCGCCCGTAAAGGAACCGCCTGCGTTGATCTGTTGACCGTCGAGGGTCACACAGCGAAGCTTATAGCCGTTAGCCTTAGCGGCAATGTTGGCATTGTCAAGATTATCAAATACCGCAGTTCTTGCAAGAAGGGAATCTATAACGTCATAGAATCTTTCCTTTGTCTTTACAAGCTCGCTTGCAAGACCGAGATAACCCTTCATGCCTTCTAGCTTTACATTGTCAGGCAGATACTGGGGCTTTATTGATGTTAAGGGATAGAAGGTGGCACGACCCTTACGGTTGTCCTTAAGGTAGCGGATAGCTTCCTTCGCATCCCTCTCGGTTTCGCAGACTAAATTCTGTATCTGTGCGCCGAGAGCTGTTTCTATTGCAACTGCATATTCGCCATCCACCTCTATTATCTTTGAGAGAGGTCCGATGATACCGCGCAGTGAGCCTCGTTCAGCCGCACTCATTACAGAGCGAACGCTTCCCGTATACCCCTCAAAGAGATCCTCCATACGGCGAAGGTTTTCTATACGCTGTTTCTTTGCGGAGATATCAAGGGTAAGCTTGTTTTTGCGGTAGGTAAGTCTTTCGATCTCAGCCTTGGCATGCTCGATTATCTCATCACTTTCGCCCTTCTGATTCTCGACATCTTCAATGTTTTTACGGTAGGAGGCTATGGTATCGTCAGCCTGTCTGATGCGCTTAGAAATAAGCTGGATGGAAGCATTTACTTCTTCCAACTCGGCATTAAGCATAGCGCGGCGGTCATCTCTTGATCTGCCGGAGGCTTCAAGGGCGGTAAGGTTGATACGACCCTGTACGGCCTCATCCTTCTTCTGATTGATATCCATATCAACGGTATCTATCTCGTCAAAGAGAACTTCAAGGGTAGTGTCGTATTCGCCGACCTTTGCCTGCTTATCGGTGTAATCGGATACAAGAGCCAAAAGCTCGTTTTTCTTTTCTTCATTTGAAGCTACAGAGGAAGCTACAAGAGCCTCGGCAGCCTCGATATTCTTGGCAATGCGCTCCTTTTCAGCCTCGCTCAGGGCAATAGCGTCGTTTAAGTGCTTAACGTCGTTCTCAAGGACCTTGCCCGAGGATTCAAAATCAAAGCGGCGCTGATTGCTTTCGTTTATAAGTCTGTTCAACTCCTCATAGCGGAGCTTGTTAGCCTGGGTTATTTCGTATAATCTGTCACTCTGTGTTTCAAGGGCAGAAAGGGAATCGTCTGCCATCTCAAGCTCGTGGCTTATTATCTCAAAATCGGAGCGCAGCTTCTTTGACTTCTCCTTGATGTCGGATATATCAAATATACATACCGCAACGTCAAGAGCCTTCTTAGCCTCAAAAAGCTCGATATACTTTCTTGCCTTTGCGGCATCTCTCTCAAGAGGACCGACACGGCCCTCAAGCTCGGAGAGGATGTCGTTTATACGGATAAGGTTGTCGTCTGTTTCTGCGAGCTTACGCTCAGCCTCGTTTTTTCTTGCGCGGTATTTGGCGATACCTGCAGCTTCTTCAAATATATTTCGTCTTTCGTCACTCTTCTGGGAGATTATCTCAGCCGCCTTACCCTGACCGACAATAGAGTAACCGCCTCTGCCTATACCGGTGTTCATAAAGAGCTCGGTAATGTCCTTTAAGCGGACGGGCTTACGGTTTATCATATATTCGCTCTCGCCCGTACGGTAGTAACGGCGGGTTACCGTAACCTCGTCGTAGTCGATAGCCATTTTATTGTCGGGGTCGGTGTTGTCTATGGTAAGGGAGACCTCGGCATAGCCCATAGGTCTGCGGTTGTCAGTACCGCCGAAAATAACGTCCTCCATACGCTTACCGCGTATGCTCTTGGAGGATATCTCACCCAGAACCCAGCGCATCGCATCGGATATATTTGATTTTCCGCTGCCGTTAGGTCCTACGACCGCAGTAACGCCACGGTCAAAAGACAGAACGGTTTTGTCAGCAAAGGACTTAAAGCCCTGTAGCTCAAGTGTTTTTAATCTCATGCCGTGACCTCCTTTCGGTTTAAAAATAATTATATCTGTTGTTTTATTTAGTATCTCTTGTCGGACAGGTGTACTCCCCCGGGAGCACCAGTCTGAATTCCTTTTTACGCAGCATAGCTATGATATCCTGTATGCTCTCTGCATCGCCTACAAGATCCACACCGCATCCGCGGACTGCATCAGCTTCATGATAATCAGAGCCGCAGAGAGGAATAAGGTCGCTTGTAAGCCACATCTCCATAGCAAGATGGTTCCTTTGATCGTGGCGGGGGTGAGAGTTAAATACCTCAACTCCGTGGAGGTATTCAGCAGGACAGGGCTTGCACCAGGGTCTGAAGGGATGAGCCTGTGCTACGAACAAGCCGTGACTGTCCGCAAACTCCTTAAAGCTCTTTTCATCAAGAGTCCAAAGCTCATTATGCTCATAGAACATCTCCTCTGTCATACCGTAGACCAGATATTCGTTTTTTGCAATGCCGTTGTCAAAGTCAAGCTCACAGCCCAAAAACACCTTGACGCCGAGCTTATCGCCCTCGGCTTTGGCAGTACGGTAACCCATAAGCCACTTGTCTGTGGCATCTTTATAGCTCAGAGTGCCGTCGTAAAACTCCTTATAGTAGCTTCTGTTCAGATGGTCGGTTACCACTACACATTCATATCCGTGTTCCTTGAAGGCTCGGATCCCGGCGACTGCCGGCACCTTAGCACAACGGCTTGTTTCTTGTGTATGGAAGTGAAGCTCACAAAACATAATAATACCTAATATTAATTATAATCTATCGATATATTATACAATATAATACCATCTTTTTCAAGGACTTTGAGTTTTTTTACATTGTATTCATTAAGAATTTTCAATTTATTAGTCTGCTTATGACCTATGATCTTTGAAATCTCGCCCTTAGCGCAATGTATTATCAGTTCCTTGCCTTCTATATCCTTCTTCATTGAGTTAAGAAAAGGTGTCAGATAATTCATATAATAACGAGAGATTACCATTTCTCCCATTGCAGACTCGTAAGCACCGGCTACTATTCCGTCTTCCTCTCCAAGACCGTCGCTTGCCTGAAGACCAATGCGTATAACAGGGATCTGCATCCTTGCAAAGACCGAAAATGCCCTTGCCGTACGATCTGTAAGGTCGGAAAGTGAGGGCGGGATATAGTCACCCTTAAGGTAGATATCTTCAAGCTCGGTACCCGAAAAGACCATAGTAGGGTATATTCTTGCACCGTCAACACCGAGCGTTACAAGCTCGACTGCGGTGTTATGCTCGTCCTCGGGAGTTGATGCGGGAAGGGCTGTCATCATCTGTCCTATAAGCTCAAAGCCTCGCTCCTTTATCATCCTGCAGGCTTTTCTTGAGGTATCGGCGGTATGACCTCTTTTGCAGGCGCAAAGCACCTTGTCCGACATAGACTGTATACCTAATTCTATCGTTCTTACACCGTGAGCTTCAAGTATATCAAGTATCTCCTCGTCTATATAATCGGGACGGGTAGAAAGTCTTACGGACGATATAAGACCTATGTCGATATATTCCTTTGCAACACCTAACAGATACAGCATATCCTCACGGTC
The DNA here is from genome assembly GCA_017398145.1 of Clostridia bacterium. GTDB lineage: Bacteria > Bacillota > Clostridia > Oscillospirales > CAG-272 > RGIG7300. The sequence goes on along the minus strand of JAFQHD010000170.1, from coordinate 6,148 downwards.
GATGCCCGTAAAGCTTCCTCCGAAAAAGGCTAACTGCACCTCGCAGTTTTCGGTATCAACTGTTTCAAGAAAGCGCTCAATATCGCTTTTTACACTTGTTTTATTAAAGCACATAGTGCCCGAGATCTTGCGTTGATTACAAAAAACGCAGTCATTCGGGCATCCTAAATGCGGTATGAATATTGGTAGATTTATATGTCTCATATATTTCCGAAAAGGGTCAGGGCTTCCTTTGCCGCCATCTGCTCGGCTTCACGCTTGGAGTGTCCGGTACCTCTGCCGATAACGTTACTGTTGAGCCTTGCCTCCACCTCAAATACCCTGAGATGTGAGGGACCTGACTCACCGACGGTAAAATACTGCAGTATCTCACCCTGCTCCTGCTGAACGATCTGCTGAAGTATGGTCTTATAGTCCTTGGACGAGCCTGTTTCTACGATCTCTTTTATCTTTACGGAGATAAGGGGAAGCAAAAATTCCTTGACCTTATCAATGCCTGCATCGATGAATATAGCCGCAAGCAGAGCCTCAAAGGCATCGGCAAGTATAGAGGGACGAGTTCTTCCGCCGCCCTTTTCCTCACCGTGGCCTAACATCATATACGAACCCAGTTCTATCTTGCCCGCATACTCGCAGAGAGCCTTTTCGCATACTGCGGCGGCTCTGATCTTTGACATCTCTCCCTCGGGCAGGTCGAGATAGTTAAAGTATAAAAATTCACTCGCAACCACCTGAAGCACGGAGTCTCCTAAGTACTCAAGCCTTTCGTTGTCAAGGGTGTCAAGACCCTTTGAGCGCTGTTCGTTTGCGTAGCTTGAATGGGTAAGAGCGGTCAGAAGTATATCCTTACGGGTAAAGCTGTGAGCCACTCTTTGTTCAAGTCCCGTGATAGGGAAGGGGTATTCGCACATTTTCAGTCCTCTTTCTTTTGCACCTGACGTGCAAGCTCCTTGATGATACCTGTGTTTACAAAGTCGATGGTTTGTCTGATGGCGTTTTTGATAGCTACGGCATCAGAGCTTCCGTGAGCCTTTATAACGGGCTTGGAGATGCCCAGCAAGGGTGCTCCGCCGTATTCACTTGCATCAAATTGCTTTTTGAATTCCTTTATTTGTGGCTTCATAACGAGACCTGCAGCCTTGGTGGCGGGGGTACGCATAAACACCTGCTTTACCTTGCCCATAAAGAACTTTGCAAGACCCTCGGTGAGCTTTAAGATCATATTGCCGGTAAAGCCGTCGCATACGAGGACGTCGCACTCTGAGAAGGGTATCTGCTTACCCTCAATATTGCCTACAAAGTTGATATTCTCGCATTCGGAAAGGTGAAGGTGAGCTTCCTGTAAAAGCTTAGTTCCCTTGGTTGATTCGGTGCCGTTGTTGGCAAGTCCTACTCTGGGGCTCTCGATGCCGAATATCTTGTTCATATAGATAGAGCCCATGATGGCAAACTGCAGAAGCTGTTCTTTTGTTACCTCTGTGTTGGCACCTGCATCTATAAGAAGCATAGGTGTTTCAAGAGGGAGAATGGTAGCTATAGCAGATCGTCCGATGCCCTTGATACGGCGAACCACAAGGGTAGAGCCGGCGTGGAGAGCTCCTGTATTACCGGCAGAGACCATTGCGTCAGCCTCGCCTGCAGAGAGCATCTTGAGTCCCTTACCCATAGAGGAGTCAGTCTTTTCGCGGACAACGGAAAGGGCAGGGTCCTCCATGGTTATTACAGCTTCTGTGTGTACTACAGAGAGTGCGGGATCGTCAAGGTCATAGCCCGCCTCACGGCAGTAATCCTCGATGATATATTTATTACCCGTCAGGACCATATCCACGTCGGGATATTCCTCATGAGCCATAAAAACGCCCTTGATTATCTCCTCGGGAGCGTTGTCACCGCTCATTACGTCAATTATTATCTTCATTTACAATTTCTCCTTTAAGGATGGAGGATATTTCGGATATCTTCTCCATAGCTCTGTTAGCAAGAGCCTCATTCTTTGCCGCCTTACCGCCCTTTACACGCTTTTCAAGGGGTCGCACGATTCCGAAGTTGACGTTCATAGGCTGGAAGCGGGTTACGTTCTCATCGCTTACGTAATGGGCAAGAGCACCTGTAGCCGTAATGTCGGGGAAGTCAAAGGGCTCTTCTCCCAACACCTGTCTTGCGGCGTTTATACCTGCTACAAGACCCGAAGCGGTGGATTCCACGTAACCTTCAACGCCCGTCATCTGACCTGCGAAGAATATATTCGGAAGCTTACGCAGGGAATAGTAAGGTGTAAGAAGCTTGGGGGAATTTATATACGTGTTTCTGTGCATAACACCGTAGCGTAAGAACTCAGCGTTCTCAAGCCCGGGTATCATACGGAAAACTCTCTTCTGCTCTCCGAAGGTAAGGTGAGTCTGAAATCCCACGATGTTATACATAGTTTTGTCAAGAGTCTCCTGTCTTAACTGAACCACGGCATAAGACTCGGTACCCTTACGCTTATCTATAAGACCAACAGGCTTCATTGGACCGAAGCGCAAGGTGTCGTATCCTCTTTTTGCCATTACCTCAACAGGCATACAGCCCTCGAATACGGTGAGATCTCCCTGTTCCTTGCTGTCAAACTCTTTGAGCTCAGCCTCTTCTGCATGTATAAGAGCATCATAGAAGGCGTCGTATTCCTCTTTGTTCATGGGACAGTTGATATAGGAGGGTTCACCCTTGTCATATCTTGAGGCGTAGAACGCCTTATCAAAATTTATAGTGGATGCGTCCACGATAGGAGCAGCCGCATCAAAGAAGTGAAACTCCTTCTCGCATAAAAGTCCCTTGAGATGCTCTGCCAGAGGGTCTGAGGTCAGAGGTCCTGTAGCTATAACGGTGAGAACAGAGGTGTCGATCTCCGTTACCTCCTCGTCCTTTACCTCAATGAAGGGGTGAATTTTTATTTTATCTGTAATATACTTTGAAAAGGCGTCGCGATCCACAGCCAGAGCCGAGCCTGCGGGAACAGCGGTAGAGTCGGCTGCCTCCATAATAAGCGATCCGAGAACTCTTAACTCTTCCTTCAAAAGACCCACGGCATTTGTAAGAACTGCGGAACGAAGGGAATTGGAACAAACCAGTTCCGCATATCCGTCTGTTTTGTGGGCAGGGGTCTTTTTGTGGGGCTTCATTTCGTAAAGTTCCACAAAAACACCTTTATTTGCGATCTGCCATGCAGCCTCACAGCCTGCAAGACCTGCACCTATAACCTTAATTTTCTTCATTTGTATCTTCTCTCTTGTAACCGCAAGCCTTGTCGTTGCATACGATGAGGTTCTTGCCCTTCTTACGGAACAGAGGCTTGCCGCAGTCGGGACAACGCTCGCCCGTAGGCATATCCCAGGAGGAGAAGTTACACTCTGGATATCTTTCACAGCTGTAGAAAAAGCTGTTGTTACGTCCGTTCTTGGTAACTACCTTTGCACCGCACTCGGGACAAGCGATACCTGTATCCTTGGTGATACGTTTTGTATTTTTACACTTGGGGTAATTTTCACAGGCGTAGAAGCTACCGTAACGACCGCTTCTTACGACCATCTCGGCGCCGCAGAGCTCACACTTGAAGCCTGCCTTCTTTACCTCTTCCTTTTCGTTGGATTCCACCACCTTGCCGTTACGGCCGAGAGGTTTTGTATTCTTACACTCGGGATAGTTGGGGCAGGCGGCAAACTTACCGAATCTGCCGTTTTTGATTATCATCTTCGCCCCGCAAAGCTCACATACGATATCTGTTTCTTCTGCGGGAACCTCTATCTTCTCGGTTTCTGCATTAGCCTTTTCAAGCTCAACTGCAAAGGGACCGTAGAAGTCGGAAAGAACACCCAAAAGTGTATTATCTCCGTTTTCGATAGAGTCGAGTCTGTCCTCAAGAGTAGCTGTAAATTTATAGTCAACTATATCGGGAAAGCTCTCCTTCATAAGCTTAGTGGTGACCTCACCCAAGGGGGTGGGCATAAGCACCTTAGCCTGACGCTTTACATAGTTACGCTGGATTATCGTTGTGATGATAGGAGAGTAGGTACTGGGGCGTCCGATACCCATCTCCTCAAGAAACTTGATAAGGGATGCCTCGGTGTATCTTGCAGGAGGCTCGGTGAAATGCTGTTCGGGCTTTATGTCAAGGGCAGAGAGCTTTTGTCCCTCGTTTAATTCGGGCAGTGAATTGGAATCCTTGTCACCGTCATTTTCCTGATATATGGTGAGATATCCGGGGAACTTGACTGTAGAGCCGGAGGCGTGAAATTCCTTACCGTTTGCAACGATATTAGCGTTTACGGTATCATAGGTAGCAGCCTCCATCTGACTAGCTACAAAGCGGCTCCAGATAAGTCTGTACAGCTTATACTGATCGGGAGTAAGATATTTTCTAATGGAATCGGGAGTAAGGGAAACCTTTGAGGGTCTGATCGCTTCATGTGCATCCTGAGCATTACCCTTTGTCTTATAAGCTCTGGGGGTTGAAGGATAATATTCCTCTCCGTAGTTGTTAAGGATAAAGTCCTTGGCGGAAGTCTGTGCCTCTGCGGAGATGCGGAGCGAGTCTGTACGCATATAGGTGATAAGACCCTGTACACCGCCGTTTTTTGAGCCTATGTTGACACCCTCATAGAGCTCCTGTGCTACCTTCATTATTCTCTGGATCTGGAAGCCCAGCTTTCTTGCCGCTTCCTGCTGCATTGTGGAGGTGATAAAGGGTGGAAGGGGATTCTTCGTTCTGACAGCCTTCTTGACCGATGCTACGACGAAATCCTTACCGTCTATTGCATCAAGAACTGCCTTTGCATCAGCTTCCGTATGAAGCTCCTGCTTTTTTCCGTCCTCGCCGTAGAACTTAGCCTTAAAGCTCTTTTTGCCGTCAGCCTCTAAATGAGCCTCGATGCTCCAGTATTCCTCGGGGATAAACGCTCTTATCTCTTCCTCACGCTCAACTATGATACGTGTAGCAACAGACTGAACGCGTCCTGCAGAGAGACCGCTTTTTATGGTCTTCCAGAGGATGGGGCTGATCTTGTAGCCTACGATACGGTCAAGTATTCTTCTTGCCTGCTGTGAGTTTACAAGGTCCATATCTATGTCGCGGGGTGTCTTGATGGCTGCCTTGATGGCAGACTTGGTCACCTCGTTAAAGGTAATACGCTTTGCCTTCTGTGAATCAAGATCAAGAGCATTGGCGAGATGCCAGGAAATCGCTTCTCCCTCGCGGTCAGGGTCGGTGGCGAGGAATACCTTATTCGCTTTTTTCGCTTCCTTTTTGAGCTCCTTTATAAGATCGCCCTTACCTCTAATATTGATGTAACGGGCTTCAAAATTATTCTCTATATCAACTCCAAGTGTACTCTTGGGCAGGTCTCTTACATGGCCTTTGGAGGCTATGACCTTATAGCCCGAGCCGAGATAGCCCTTTATTGTGTTTGCTTTGGAGGGTGATTCCACTATTACAAGATTTGACATGTTTTATCCTTTCGTTATTTCTTCGTATATGTGTTGCCGGGATGAGCGGTAACGTAACCTGAGAGCTCCAGCATAGTCAAGGCTGTAGCGATATCACCGTAGTCGTATCCGGGAATGATTATCTGTTCTGCGTGCAGAGGTGAGTCTACGCTCAACTGCTCGTAGATCTGTTTTTCAAGTTCGTTTGTTATGGGGATTATCTCTTCATTCTGCTTTTTGCCGAAGGAATCATCGTTATGCTTTTTCGGTGAATAATCAAAGAGACGCTCATCCTCTATCCTAAGATCATATCTTTCCTTAAAATCGGTTAATATATCCTTTGCTCGGGTCACTATCTTTGAGCCCTCGCGGATAAGCTCGTTTGTTCCTACAGAGCCCCGTTCACCGATCTTACCGGGAAGGGCATATACTGCTCTGTTCTGCTTTCTGGCAAGGTCGGCTGTAATGAGAGAACCACTTTTTGCATCAGCCTCAAAGACGATCGTAGCTTCAGATAATGCCGAGATTATACGGTTTCGCTTGGGAAAGTTAGAGGGCTGAGTTTTGGAGAAGGGATGATACTCTGTTAAGAGAAGCCCCTTTCTTGCTATCTCTCTCATAATATCCCGATTCTCTGCGGGATATACCTTATCTATGCGTGTTCCTATGACGGCAACGGTCTTGCCGC
>JAFQHD010000169.1 GCA_017398145.1 Clostridia bacterium | reverse complement strand
TGTCAACCACAAGTGCATCAACGGGTATCTTGCGGCAAACTATAAGAAGAACAGCAACGATAATAACTACTATTGCCGCAGCTACCCCTGCAATCAGACCCTTCTTCTTCTTTGGGATAACAGCTTTTTCCTCTGCAGCAGGCAGAACGGCGTTTACTCTTGCACCGCACTTAACACAGAAATCCGAGCCATCGGGTAATTCTGAACCGCAGGAGGTACAGATTCGTGCCGCGGGAAGATCGGACACTGCTGCTGTTCCGCAACGAGGGCAGAAGCTCTGCTCCTCTGCGAGCTCTGCACCGCAATTTGCACAAGTCTTCTTCGTTTCTTCGACGGTTTCTTCAACCGTTTCTTCAATCATTTCTTCGTTCATTCCTTCTCCTCCAAAGTTTGATTTTTATATATTTCGCTGATAGATCTCAGCTTTTTTTCATCTAAATCCTTCAGCTTTGACTTGAATACCGAATAGGGTATAGAACCCCCTGAGGTATAATCCTGCTTTTCCTCATCCGAATAAAATCCGATAGAAGTTATACCTATAACCTCAAAGTCCGAGTTTACAAGAACACCGCCGCTGCTTCCTGGAGCGATATAGCTGTCTGACAGAATATAATATATTCCGCTGACCTTACTGTAAAGGTCGCTGTATTCCTCGGTGACGGTTCCGGGATTTATGTCCATTTCAACCGATGAATTGGGATAACCGACCGAGTAGCATTCTTCACCCTGCGAATAATCCTCTGTAAAGCTTATTTCCTTGTAATGCTCTGCCAAACGTCTATACCCGTCAAGCTTACCGATGAAAATATCCTTTTCTTCACTGTTGTAAACTCCGCCGAGTATTTTGAGCTGCGTATACTTGCCGCCCTCAAGCGTATCCTTTATATCAAAAAACGCCGTTGCGGTATAACCTTTTTCCATAACGTGATTGTTGGTAACGAACCAGCCGTCACGGTTGATAACAAAGCCGCTTCCCGAACCTATAAGCTCACCGCTCTTGTCCTTTATAACTATCTGAAATACGTTGCCGACGAAATAATCACCGTTTGGTTCTCTTTCGGCGGTATATACATAGGTCCCGTCCTCTTTGATCTTATCCCATTCGGTATATCTCCATTTGTCGGTGTCCTCGGGCAGATCATATTCCGGCTCTTCTTCCTCGTCGGTAATAAAATCTTCAAAAAGCACGTTCCCGTCATAATCTTTCCACACGAGATTAGTCTTAGCTGCTCTGTTGGCGGTACATACCGTAACGTTTCCCGATTCTGTTACCGTCCATCCCGTATAGTGCCACTCGTCGCTATCGTCGGGAAGTTCCCTTTCTGAGGGGTCATAATCTGCCGAAACCTCCTCCGTGGTTATAAGCGAACCGTCCGAATCAAACCAAGATACCGTTTTTTTCGTAGATCCGCAAGAAGAAAGACATAACGTCAGATTTAATATCACGAGAAAACAAATACTTCCTGCGACAAATCTCCGTATAACGTTCATATTAATTACATAATTCTCCAAATTCTGATTATTAACACAATTATACTGCATTTTTGTGTTATTGTCAAGATAATTCTTATCTTTTACATATTTTGTTCAGGAGAAGTTTATGAAGATTTATGATTATAACGGTAAAAAGAATATTAGCGGTATACGTATTCACGAAGCAAGAAGACAAATGAAAATGACCCAAAGCGAGCTTGCCGCAAAGCTTCAGCTCGCCGAGATCATCATTGAACGGGACAGCATATCGAGGATAGAAATCGGTACGAGATTCGTTGCAGACTACGAGTTGAGAGAAATAGCAAAAATATTGAAGGTGTCCGTTCTGTGGCTTTTGGGACTGGAATAATAAAAAGGGGCGTGTTGCCCCTTCCATACTATGCTCGTTTGCAAAGAATTTAAATCACACGCCACAACGAAAATTCCTATATATAAAAAATGATGACTTTGTCATCAAATTTTCGTTTGTACGTATTATTTTTTTTAATCCAACTATGACAAAGGCGATATTTTTGCCTTCGGCAAAAGCGATATGTTTTTCAAACGCGATATAACACATTCGGTGTTGCGATATGATATAAATCCTTATCTCCCACCCCCGCAGGAATATCTCGTCCGAATGACATATAGCTCCCCTTGGGAATATCGCAAATCACAAGGATTTATATCGCAAAAAAAGAGCTTTTGCATTGCAAAAGCTCTTTTTTCTTAAGGCATCCTGTAATCTACGAATGCTATAGCGGGCATGCCGTAGCTGTTACAGAGAGTAAGGGTTTCGGGATACTTGGCGGTAAGCTGACGGTTGTATCTTACACCGTAAAGAGCAAAATCACCTGTATCAATGATTATCGTATCGTCACCGACGATGACCTCGCCCTCGTGAGGAAGCCATATAAGCTGACCGTTATATTCTATCTGTACCTCTATTCCCTTTACGTAGCCCGTACCGTCAGCGGTGGTAAGTCCCTCACCCACATAGTCAAACTTAAGCTCTGCCTTGGAGATACCGGTATAGTTCACCTCGCGAAGCAAAGGACCGTGAACATCGTTTAAGTTACCGATTCCGTGCTTCTGTGCGGCGACGATCTCTGCAAGGCGTGTTGCCTGCCAATGCTTGATATAGGGATGAACGTTGTTCTGCCAAGTGGGGTCGTTCCACATATCAGAGGAGGAAACGACGTAGCTGTTGTCAAGAAGTTGGGGAATAGTACCCAGCTCTGATCTTACGGCACCAAAGTCCATAGAGACTACACCGGGGTTGTTGTTACAGGTAGGATACTCGATAAGATATACGGGGAAATCGTCGTTACCGAAGGTAGATCTGAAATAGGTCATAAGCTCGGTAAACTGTACGGGGAAGTTGTTGTTATATTCTCTTCCGAAGGTTTCCTTTGTGTTGTACATATCGCTTTCGCCCTGATACCAGATGATACCTGCGCAGGAGAAGTTAGAAAGAGGGTGAATCTGCTGGTTGTATGCATATCTCGTTCTCATAGTAGTATTGACTGCCACGTTACCGAGAGCATAGTAGTATCTGCCGGATGCGTCAAGTACGTCGTGACCCCACTTATCGGCAAGCTCGTTGGGAGCGAAGGTAATAAGGGGATGACCGGAGGCGTCTATCTCGATAACGCCCACGGGAACGTCAGAGCGGTTTGACATATTGTATGCAAAGAGATAGCCTAAAGCCGAGAAGCACTTTGTGCTGATAGCCGTTCTGTCAAAGATCTGGCTTGTAGGTGTAAAGTTTGCATAGGTAAGTATCTGGTTTGCAATATCGGTAGGTACCATCCAGTGACCGCCGTTGTAAACATCGCTGTAGAGAGTGGTCGTTCCCTGAGCAAACACGCCCGTCATATTTACATAGTCGGTATTGGATACTCGGTAGAAACGGATATCACGTCTGTTATCAAAGTCAACGTCAAGAGTGTTGCTCATTCCCTTGAGCTTAAGGTCAAGCATAAGCTCACCTAAAGAATAGAAGATGTTGGACTGACCTACTGCGTAATAAACGTCACCGATAAGGACGTCGTTATAGGTTATACTGTAGTCCGCACCGCTGATAACAAGGGGCTGACCCTCTGTGGTATATGAGAAGGTATCCTTGAACTCTGCCTTCCAGTTACCGTATACGTCAACCTTGGCAGAAGCGGTCTTGCCGCCGAAGTAAACCACAACGTCACCGCTGCCTGCGTCTGCCGTACCCCATACAGAAAGCTTTTCGTCTCTCTGAACGATCATGTTATCCGAGAAAGCACAGGAAACGTGTATACGTGTAGCTGTAGGAACAACAACGGGCTCAAGCTTGGGTATAGCTCTTTCTTCCTTTTCGCCGCAGATAGAGCAGATTCTTTCTTCAAGGCCTTCTGCGTCCTCGGTGGCAGCTGTTACAACTGTCCACTCGCCCCAAGTGTGTGTACAAACAAGAACGGGAACAGTTCTTGTTTCTGTTTCGCCGCAAAGCGTACAGGCTCTTTCCTCTGTACCCTCTGTCTTATAGGTAGGCTCTGCTGTAACCACCCACTCACCCCAAACATGCTCGCAGGGTGCGTTGGGATCCTCAACTGTTACGGTATAGTAGTTATAGCTGTCGTCCTTATACTGGATACTGAAGGTATATACACCGGGCTCAAGGGTAACGGTGATAACACCGTCAACAGCCGCGGCGGGTCTTATCACCTTGGAGCCGGGAGCTTTCTTTATCTCGGCGGAGGTGGACCACTCACCGGGAGCATATCTTACGACATAAAGACCGTCGATGTTACCGATCTTAACGGTATTGCCGTCCTGCTCGAAGTCGGGTGTTTTCTTTCCTGCTTCAAATTGGAATATCTCGATATAACCGTTATAATATTCCGCACTTACTGTCACAAGACCGTTATCACGGTACTGTATGGTGTAGCTGTCAGCGCCCTTGATATCATGTCTTGCGGTAAAGTTACGGCATCCGGGAGCTCTCTTGATCTCACCTGTGGTAGCATAGTCACCGTAAGCGGAACGGATGACCTTGATGTTTGCAAGATCACTTATATGAAGCTGAAGACCGTCGGGAGTGAATACCGGATCAGCCGCCCTTACTTCAACCTTTTCAAGGTAAGTCTTGCCGTCGTTCATCCTTACCCAGAAGGTATATGTACCCGACTTAGTCAGCATTCTTGTGTAAATGCCGTCTGCGGTGGCAGCCTTTACGTGTGCTTCATCTACGCCTACGTAGGTCTCTGCCTTCTTTATCTCGGCGGAGCTTTTATACTCTCCGAGAGCAAATCTGATGTAGTTTATCTCATCCGCACAGGTGATGGTAACCGTATCGGCATTTGCCGTGATAACGGGGCCCTCTGCAGCAAATACACCGAAGGGTATTACCGCAAGAAGCATAACGATAGCCATTACAAGACAGATAAGACTCTTGAAGTTGGTTTTCATGGTTGTCTCCTTAAATGTAAAAATTAACATTAAAAGTATTGTATCACATTCTCTGTAAATTTTCAACTTAAAATATACTTTTAGCTAAATTTACGTTTCACGTAAGCTAAATTATTCCTTACGGAATAGCTAAATTGCACTTCGTGCAGCTAAATTAAATTCGCCATTAGCTCGGCGGAGCCGAATTTAGCTCGCATAGCGAATTTAACTGCCGACTAAAATAAAAGAGGCTCTTTCACGAGCCTCTTTATATTTTAGCCGGTAATACCCGAACGCTCGATACCCTGTACCATATATCTCTGACAGAAGAGGTATATTACGATCAGGGGAGCAATGATGAGCATTGCGCAAGCGTTGTTTACAGCAGAAGCAAACATCGAGGGTGCGATAGTCGTATCAAGCGACTTAGGCAATGTAACGATGTTAGGCATCAGCTTGGTGGTAACTGTGGGGAAGAACAGCGTAGTATAGAAGTTGTCAGTCCACTGCCATGAGAAGGAGAACAGGAATACTGTTATCAGCATAGGCACGGACAGGGGAAGAATGATCTTAACGAAGGTCTCAAAGGGTCCGTAACCGTCGAGGTATGCGGATTCTTCAAGCTCATCGGGAACACCCTTGAAGTACTGACGGAGCATAAATACATACAGACCGTTCTTAAAGCCTAAGCCTGTAAAGGACAACAGAGCCAAGGGCCAGAAGGTGTTGGTCATATTTGCCGTAGGCATAGGAATCAGGTTGAAGATATTGAGAAGTCCGAGGAAATCAAAATATCTGAAGCGCATGAACAGTGAGAACTGCAGTGTCTGGTGAGGTACGACCATCGTTAAGATGATGATACCGAAGAGGAGGCTGTTACCCTTGAACTTAAACTTAGCAAAACCGTAAGCTATAAGCGCACATATGAATGTCTGGATGACAGCACACATTACAGACAGCAGAACTGTATTGAACAGCGCCTGGAAATATCCGTTATCCTTGATTATCGCCTTGTAGGTATCAAGGGTAGGATACTTGGGAATAAGCTTGACCGTTACGTCAACGAAGTCCTCGCCGCTCATGAAAGAGGACGATATCTTTGTAAAGAACGGCATGAGTATTACGTATGCAATACCGAGAAGAAGAAGGAATCTTGCGATCTTAAAGATCACGGATACAAGATAGCCCGAGCGCAGGTACTTGATCTTGAATCTGGTCCAAGCAGAGGTACGCTCAAAGTCAACTCTTATCTTGTTCTTTGTTTCCTTCATAACCTTAGGAGCGGTATTAGGTGTGTTTTTTGCGTTATCCATTATATCCCCTCC
>JAFQHD010000168.1 GCA_017398145.1 Clostridia bacterium | reverse complement strand
TGAGCTGGGTATGCCCGAGAATTCCGAATACGCCCGTAAGCTTGCAGACCGTCTCTACGGCGGTATCAGAAGAAACTTCTTTGATTTCAGCACAGGTTATGTAAACGGCGATACTCAGACCTCCTGCGCTATGGCGCTTTTCTATGGACTTCTGGAGACTGACGAAGAAAAGCAGAAGGTGCTTGATTACCTCCTTAACCTTATTATAAACAAGGATAAGGAGCATATGAACGTAGGAGTTCTCGGTAACAAGGTGCTTTTCAGAGTTCTTTGTGATAACGGCTATACCGATCTTGCTCTCAAGATGGTTGTTCGTCCCGATTTTCCTTCCTTCGGTAACCTTTTAGAGCGCGGTGCTACCACACTTTGGGAATTCCACGATCCCGAGGGAAGTAAGATAGACTCCCTTAATCACCATTTCTGGGGCGATATCTCCGCTTGGTTCTATCAGTACCTTGCAGGTATCGACATCAACCCCACCGCAAAGGATATAACCCACGTCAATATTGCTCCCGTGTTCCCCGAAGGCTTAAATTCTGTCAAGGCAGAGCACGAGCTGGTACACGGTAAGCTGTCCGTTTCGATAAACAGAACCGACAAAGAGGGAAGCATAGTGATAATCTGTCCCGATACCGTCCACGGTGAGATGATCCTCCCCGACGGCTGGCACTTTGCAACAGGCGAAGCAAAGCTTCCTCTTGCAAGCGGAAAATACGATATAGTTAAATGATAATATAACCCCTCGGTCATTGACCGAGGGGTTAGCTTTATATCTGTATTTCGCCTAATACGGTATCCTTGATGTAATCATCCTTAAACTCTCGCATCTTATCCATATGGGGAAGAGTACAATGGATCTGCTGATGCTCTTTAGACTCCCACTGCTCTATGAGCAGAAGCTCACAGGGATCCTTTTCAGAGAAGTAATAATCATACTTGATGCAACCGTCCTCGTTTCTGACATCTTCAAGAATGCCCTCGGACCTCATTTTTTCAACAAAAGCCTCGCGCTTTCCCTCAAGGCATGTGAATCTGACGTATATGCTGTACATAGTCTTACCTCGTTTCTTTTTGATAGTATAATTATACAACGAATAGATATATTTTTCAATAAGAATATTTAATTTAGTTCAGGCAGTTGAAATCACAGCCAAAGACCCCATAAATTTCCTACTAATATTATTTAAATTCACTTGACAATATTTCATTTTTAAATTAAAATTATACTGTATATTTGTGTTCTGAAATTGTATATGTTCATTACAAATTGTAATTTTAAGAAAGGTTTATGTGATTATGGCTTCATATCTTCGTGGCATACACACACCTCATAGAAAAGGTACTAAGAACAGTCCTGCGGTCCGTATGGATATACCTCAAAGGGTTACTATCCCTATGTCTATGCATATTGGCAAACCGGCTGTACCTACCGTTAAAGTAGGAGATTTAGTTAAGGTCGGTACTAAGATCGGCGATGCGGACGGATATATTTCTTCCAATGTTTATTCCGGCGTTTCGGGTAAGGTGACAAAATTAACGGATTACCTGATGCACAACGGTGCTGCTACTACAGCAGTTGTGATCGAATCGGACGGGGAAATGACGATCGATGAATCGATCACTCCTCCTACCGTGAACAGTAAGCAGGAGCTGGTAGAGGCAATAAAGGCATCGGGAATCGTCGGTCTTGGAGGAGCAGGCTTTCCCACCTATGTAAAGCTGGATGTTGATCCGGGGCGTATCGACTATCTGATCATAAACGGAGCAGAATGCGAGCCCTATGTAACCAGCGATACAGCCACAATGCTGACACGCTCGGATGATATGGTCGATGCGCTTAATGCTCTTAACCGTCATCTCGGTATTAAACAGGTTATTATCGGAGTAGAGAGTCACAACAAGAAGGCTCTTGAGGCTATGAAAAGGATGGCAGCATCTGTTGACGGCTTTTCCGTTAAGGTTCAATCTCTTCCTGCGGTTTATCCTCAGGGCGGAGAAAAGGTGCTTGTGTACCATACCACAGGCAGAAAGATAGCCAATAACAAATTACCTATCGACGTAGGATGTATTGTGCTTAACTGTACAACAGTGGCGGCTATAGGTGCTTATCTGCGCACAGGTATGCCCTTGGTCGAAAAGTGCGTAACCGTTGAGGGCGGCGCGGTGAAGCAGCCTCAGAACGTAATAGCTCCTATAGGAGCTTCGCTTAAGGATCTTTTCGATTTCTGCGGCGGCTTGACAGAAGACCCGGCAAAGATCATATACGGCGGTCCCATGATGGGTATTACCGTAGCAAATTTAGACATGTCTGTTATCAAGAATACCAACGCGGTCCTCGCATTGACCAAAAAAGAAAGCAAGCTTCCCAAAACAACTTCGTGTATCCGTTGCGGTGCTTGTATCAATACGTGTCCCTTCGGGCTTGAGGCGACAAGCATTGCCGAAGCATACGAGAAGAAGGATGCGGCGATGCTCAGCGAGCTTTCGGTACAGTCCTGCATGGAATGCGGATGCTGCAGCTTCGTATGTCCTGCCAACCGTCCCTTGGTGCAGATAAACAAGCTGTCAAAGCAGTTCCTCAGAGAAGAAGCAAAAAAGGAGAGTGATAAATAATGAGCTCTTTAACTCAAATAACAGTATCTCCCCATATCCACAGCGGCAGATCCACCACGGGGATCATGCTCGATGTTTTGATCTCACTATTACCCGCGACGGTAGTAGGCGTGCTGATATTCGGTTGGCGTGCATTGTTGATCGTTGCCGTTTGTGTACTTAGCTCTGTAGCCTTTGAAGCACTTTTCAATCTTATAATAAAAAAAGATCAGACTGTTGGCGACCTGTCCGCGGCCGTTACCGGTCTGCTGTTGGCTCTCAATCTTTCTGCCAATGTTGAGATATGGCAGTGTGTGATCGGTTCCTTGTTTGCTATAGTAGTTGTCAAATGCATTTTTGGCGGTATCGGTCATAATCTTGTAAACCCAGCCATCACCGCCCGTGTGTTTATGCTGGTAGCATTCAGTTCCTTGGCTACGCCGTCGTTTCCCGTAGACGCTGTGGCGAGTGCAACTCCCCTTGCATCTGAAGTTTTGCCTTCGCTGAAGGATCTGTTTATGGGTAACTATGGTGGTGCCATCGGTGAGACCTGTACTGCAGCTTTGATCCTCGGAGGACTTTATCTGCTTGTACGCCGCGTTATCACCTGGCATATTCCCGTAACCTTTATCGCAACGGCATTCGTATTCTCCTTCTTTATGGAAGGCTTTGTTGCACTTGATGCATTGGCATTGGTTATGTCGGGCGGCATATTTATCGGCGCGATCTTTATGGCTACCGATTATACAACGTCACCCTCCACAGGATGGGGTAAGGTGATATTCGGTATCGGTGCCGGTCTTTTGACCTGCCTTATAAGATATTTCGGTACATATCCCGAAGGTGTTTCCTTTGCTATCCTGTTTATGAATATTCTCACACCCTACATAAGCCGTTGGACAAAGCGTAAGGTGTTTGCTGCAGGAGGGACCAGATAATGAAAAACAGCATTAAAAATCTTACGGTATTTGTTTGTATCTGTACCGTGATAACCGTTTTGCTTGCAATAACCAATTCTATCACGGCTCCTATTATTGAAAAGAATCAGAACGCATCCGTAAATGCGGCTCTCCTCGAGGTTATGCCCGAGGGAAAGGACTTTGAGGAAGTGGATCTCACGGAATACGAGCTTCCCGCAACCGTGGCTGAGGTCTTTCGAGAGACTGAGGGTCAGGGTTACGTTGCAAAGCTTGTTACTGCAGGCTACGGAAGTGATATGGTAGTTATGTGCGGTGTTAATGCCGACGGTGTTGTAACAGGTGCGGTTTGCACAGCATCAAACGAGACCTTGGGCAAGGAAAAAACCTACGGTGAAGGCTTTACCGGCAAAAATGCCGATGAGGTCGATGCTGTTGATACAATAGCAGGTGCTACAAAGACTACGGAGGCATATAAAAACGCCGTTAAGGATGCACTTAATACCGCTATAATTTTAGGAGGCGGCTCTGTTGATATCCGTACGGAAGAAGAAATTCTTGCAGATAATCTTAATGCAGCGTTACCTGAGGGTGAAGGCAGCTTTGAAAAATGGTTTATGGTAGAACAGCTTGATTCTGTTGATGCCGTATATGCTGCCGAGAACGGTGCAGGTTACGTGTTTGTTACAGGCGAGCAGTTTGTCGGTGTTAAGGCTGACGGTACTGTCGTTACCGACGGTGTTACAGCTCCCGAAAGCTTTGCAGGTTTCGTTGCAACTATTCAGGCATCGGTTCTTGAGGATATCGACCTTTCCGTATATCCCGACCTTGAGGCAACAGTTGTCAGCGCCAAGAAGACTGCGAGCGGCAGCTACGTGCTCGAAACAAAGGGCGCAGGTTACGGTATCAAGGGCGGAGATGAGTATCATCCTGCTTCTAACGAATATATCAGAGTCCGTGTATCCGTAACACCGGACTTTAAGATCATAGACTGTCTCACCGTTTCCGAGGCGGAGACCGACGGTTTGGGTGATGCCTGTGCGGATGAGAGCTTCTACGGTCAGTTTGCAGGTAAGAGCGAGGCTGACTATACCGAAATCGATGCGATCAGCGGAGCTACATTGACAACAAACGGTTATATACAGGCGATCGAACGTGCATTTGCTGCGATAAAAGTACTGAACGGGGGTGCTCAATAATGAAAGAAAAATCATCACTTTCTGTGTTTTTGAACGGAATAATTAAAGAAAATCCCGTATTGGTACTGGTTCTCGGTACTTGTCCCACGTTGGCTACTACTACTACCGTTAACGGTGCCTTCGGTATGGGAATCGCCGCATTGGTAGTACTTATTTGTTCTAATATATTCATTTCGCTTTTCCGTAAGATCATACCCGAAACCATGCGAATTCCTTGCTATATCGTTATTATAGCAGGTTTTGTAACGATGGTTAAGATGCTGGTACAGGCGTTTCTTCCGGATCTGTATGCAACTCTCGGTGTGTATTTAGATCTTATCACCGTTAACTGCATCATCTTAGGTCGTGCAGAAATGTTTGCAAGCAAAAATACTGTTGTATCATCTGCTCTTGACGGAATCGGCATGGGTATAGGCTTCACCTTGGCGTTGACTGTGATGGCGACTGTGCGCGAGGTTTTGGGTGCTGCATCCTTTGCGGGTATCGCTATTCCTTTTATGGAAAGCTTCAAGATAGAATTTATGACCAAGGCTCCCGGCGGACTGTTGGTATACGGTTTGTTGATCGCACTTATCCACGTTGTCACACACGGTAAGGCTCCGGTCAAGGCATCGTTTTCTTGTGAAGGATGTATTCACAGTGCTACCTGTGTTTCAGGGGCTTGTAAAAGGGAAGGAGTTGAGAGCTGATGGAAAACTTCAAGATTTTAATAATAATACTTCTTTCTTCTGTTTTTGTCGATAACTATGTTCTCAGCCGTTTCTTGGGTATTTGTCCCTTCCTCGGTGTATCCGAAAAGCGCGATCAGGCGGTAGGTATGGGTGTTGCCGTAACCTTCGTTATGTTGTTGGCAACAGCGGCAACCTGGCCTATCCAGTACTATGTTCTCAACACTTTAAATCTTGGATATTTGCAGAACATCGTGTTCATTCTGATTATTGCCGTTCTCGTACAGATATTAGAGATGTTCTTAAAGAAGTTTTCTCCCTCGCTTCACAAGGGACTTGGTGTATATCTGCCTCTTATCACAACGAACTGTGCCGTATTAGGCGTAACCATTAACAATATCATTGACGGATATAGCTTTATCGAATCTATGGTAAGCTCCTTAGGCTGCGGTCTCGGATTTTTGTTGGCGATGGTTCTGTTTTCGGGTCTGCGTTCACGTATCAATGACGTACACGTTCCCGGACCCTTCAAAAAGTTAGCTGCTACCCTCATTGCCGCATCATTTATCTCATTGGCGTTTATGGGATTCAGCGGCATCGTTGAAAAGATTTTCGCCTGACAGGGAGGTATATGATGGACATATTAATTGCATTTCTTATAATACTTGCGATCGCATTGATCGTAGGAGTGCTGCTATTGGTATGCTCGCATTTCTTCTATGTTGCTGAAAATCCTCAAAAGAAGATAATTCGTGAGTGTCTTCCCGGCATCAACTGCGGTGCATGCGGATATAAGGGCTGTGACGACTATGCCGAAGCATTGGCAAACGGCGGTGTAAAGCCGAATCTTTGTGCCCCCGGCGGCAAGGCTACCGTTGAAATGATCGGAGATATTCTCGGTGTAAAAGCCGAAGCGCCGAAGGATACTGTTGCATTCGTTGCATGTAACGGTCATTGCGATGCGACCTTCAAAACCGCTGAATATCGCGGTATACAGACCTGTGCTGCTGCATCCATGCTGTACGGCGGTGACAATTCCTGCAGCTTCGGCTGCTTGGGTCTCGGTGACTGTGCGTCAGCTTGTCCCGCAGATGCCATCTGTCTTGCTGACGGTATCGCACGTATCGATGCATCCCGTTGTATGAGCTGCGGACTTTGCGTTTCTACTTGCCCCAAGCATATAATCTCCTTGATCCCTAAGCAGACCGAGCCTGTTGTTATGTGCAGTAATACACAGAAGGGTGTCAGCGCAAAAAAAGCTTGTAAAAACGCTTGTATCGGTTGCAAAAAATGTGAAAAGACCTGTCCCAACGGCGCAATTACCGTAATTAATAACTTAGCTTCTGTTGACTATACCAAGTGTTCAAGCTGCGGTGCGTGTGCCGGAGAATGTCCGACAGGTTGTCTCAAAAACGTATTTTTTTAATAATTCGTAAGATACTAAGGATTATATGAAGGAAAAAGAAAACACGGTCAAGCGTTATGTCCGTAACGATATACTTCTGATCTTGTGTCTTGTATTGATCGCCGCTATAGGTTTGTTCTATCTTTATGTACTCCGAGATCATGGGGACACGGTCAGGGTTACCGTTGACGGAAAGGAATACGGAAATTATTCTTTGTCACAGGATATTACCGAGGATATATACACAGGTAAGGATGGAGAGTATCACAACCGTTTGGTTATAAAGGACGGCACAGCCTTTATGGAATCCGCAAACTGTCCCGACGGTATTTGTGTTGAGCATTCACGGGTGTTTCGTGACGGTGAGAGCATTGTGTGTTTGCCCCACCGTGTAGTAATAACAGTTGTCACATCAGGTGACAGCAATACACCTGATGTTGTAATATAGGAGTAAGACCGTGAGCAAAAAGACAAAAAATGTTGCTTTTATAGGTGTATGCACCGCTTTGGCTTTGGTGCTGTCATACATAGAAGCGATCCTTCCACCGCTTTTTGCGGCAGTTCCCGGAATCAAAATGGGTCTACCCAATATTATCATTATGTTTTTACTTTACAGACGGGGACCTGCTGCAGCCATTGCCGTTTCGCTCATAAGAATGCTGCTGGTCAGTCTCCTGTTCGGTAATATGATGGCGCTTATGTACAGCCTTGCAGGAGCAATGCTCAGCCTGATTGTAATGATCATACTCCGTAGATTAAACTTCTTATCAACGGTTGGTGTCAGCGTTGCAGGAGGTGTCAGTCATAATATAGGTCAGATACTGACGGCGATGCTGCTGCTTGAAACGGCTGAACTGGGTTACTATCTGGTTGTTCTTACTATAACAGGTACCGTCTCGGGTATGCTTATCGGTCTGTGCGGAGCAGCACTTATTAAACATATTCCAAACAAAATATGAAAGTACTTGACATTTCAACATCTTTAAGGTAATATATGTATGTTTGAAAATTAATCTGGAGGATTTTAACAATGAAAAGAAGCTTAATTCTCGTTCTCTGCCTTGTTATGGCACTTTCCGCAGTACTTGTTGGCTGCGGCACAGACAAGACCGGTTCTGACGCAGATAATAACGATACTGCTACAACTCTTAAGTTCGGTTCCGGCGTATATGTAAGCACTCCCGCAACAACCGATGCTACCGTTGACAAGGACGGCTCAGGTAAGGTTGATGTAACCGTTGCGGCCGTATCCGTAGATGCAGACGGCAAGATCGTTGCTTGTGCTCTTGATACTGCAAGCAACACCGTAAACTTCACCGCTGACGGCAAGGCTGTTGCTAACACCGAGTTCAAGACTAAATATGAGACAGGTGCTGACTACAATATGGTTGCATACGGCGGTGCTGCTAAGGAATGGTTTGAGCAGGCTGACGCTTTTGAAGGCGTTGTAGCAGGCAAGACCCTTGAAGAGGTTAAGGCTCTTGTTGCTGAGGGTGATAAGGGCACCGATGAGGTAGTTAATGCAGGCT
>JAFQHD010000167.1 GCA_017398145.1 Clostridia bacterium | reverse complement strand
CGATACCGGCGATATTTCTGACCTCCTCTGCGGGGAGCTCCTTATCAAGAGGAACAACTACACCCAGTCCGCATACCGTCACAATGTATGACAGCGCCCAGAAATAGCAGTTTTCACCCATAACGGCGATCCGTCCGCGGATACCTCTCTCAAAAAGAGCACAGCCGAGAGCGTCAATATCCTCTCCGAACTGCTGATAGGTGATAGGAGTATATACACCCTCCTTGCGCTCAAGGAAGGCTGTCTCCTCTCTGTAAAGCTCAATGCTGGTGCGTACCATATGGCGCAGGTCGTATACCTTTCTTATTTTAGTTCCGATCTTCTTAGCCATGATATATCCTTTCGAATTTTGATTTTTCAACAAGTCAGTGAGTCAATTATACAACCCGAAATTGTATTTTTTTATAACAAATAGTTTCCGAGATGTTAATTTATCAAAATGCTTGATTTTATTCACGGGATTTTATATAATAAGTAGTGGTAATTATAAGGGGGAGTTTGTCCTCCGGTAACTGACAGGCAATTTCGCCGTGAAAGCGGCAGGATGGAGATAAAAATGTCCGATAAAGAAAGACGCGAGCATATAAGAAACTTTTCGATAGTTGCTCATATCGATCACGGTAAGTCAACACTTGCCGACAGAATACTTGAGCATACTCAGACGGTATCCACCCGTGATATGGAGGAGCAGCTTCTTGACAATATGGAGCTGGAGAGGGAAAGAGGTATTACCATCAAGGCCAGAGCCGTGCGCCTCGGTTATGATGCGAAGAACGGTGAGCACTATACCCTTAACCTTATCGACACTCCCGGTCACGTTGACTTTAACTACGAGGTGTCCCGCTCACTTAACGCCTGTGACGGTGCTATCCTTGTCGTTGACGCAACTCAGGGTGTTGAGGCACAGACTCTTGCTAACGCATATCTGGCAATAGATGCCGATCTTGAGATACTTCCGGTCGTTAATAAAATGGACCTTCCCTCTGCAAACCTTGATAAGGTACGCCAGGAGGTAGAGGATATTATAGGCATTCCTGCCGAGAACTGTCCTGCGGTATCCGCAAAGACAGGTCTAAATATCGATCAGCTTATTGAGAGTATAATTACAGAGCTTCCCGCACCCGAGGGAGATGAGAATGCTCCTCTTAAGTGTCTGATATTCGACTCATATTACGACAGTTATCTCGGTGTAGTCGTATACGTGAGAGTTATTGACGGTACTGTCCGCCCCGGCGACAGAATACGTCTTATGAGCACAGGTATGGAGTATGACATCGTTGATGTAGGTACTATGGGTGCTTTCGGGCTTGACAAATGCGGAGAGCTTAAGGCGGGAGACGTTGGTTTCCTTACCGCAAGTATAAAGACTATCGGTGAGACCCGTGTGGGCGATACCGTTACCTCTGCAGAAAATCCCGCAGAGGAGGCACTCCCCGGCTTCAGAGCCGTTCAGCCTATGGTATATGCAGGTATCTATCCTGCTGACGGTGCACGCTACGGCGACCTTCGTGACGCTCTTGAAAAGCTTCAGCTTAACGATGCCGCTCTCTTCTTCGAGGCGGAGACCTCTATTGCTCTCGGCTTCGGCTTCCGTTGCGGCTTCCTCGGACTTCTCCACATGGAGATAATGATGGAGCGCCTTGAGAGAGAGTTCAACCTTGATATTATTACCACAGCCCCCAGCGTTATATACGAGATAACTCTTCACAACGGCACGGTGCTGAGAGTAGATAATCCCACCAACTATCCCGCTCCCGAGGAGATAGAGATAGCCGCTGAGCCTGTGGTAAAGGCAAATATAATCACTCCCACCGAATACGTGGGCGGTATTATGGATCTCTGCCAGGATCGCCGCGGCGATTTCATTGATATGAAGTATATAGATACCGAGAGAGTGGAGCTTCATTATGATCTCCCGCTCAACGAGATAATATACGATTTCTTCGATGCCTTAAAGAGCCGCTCAAGAGGTTATGCATCTCTTGACTACGAGCTGTCCGAGTACCGTCCCAGCAAACTTGTCAAGCTGGATATTATGCTCAACGGTGACGTGGTGGACGCTCTTTCCTTCATCGTTCACGAGGAAAAGGCCTATGCCCGTGCAAGAAAGATCGCAGAGAAGCTGAAGGAGAATATACCGCGTCAGCTCTTTGAGATCCCAATCCAGGCGGCTATCGGCTCAAAGATCATTGCCCGTGAAACGGTAAAGGCAATGCGTAAGGACGTTCTTGCCAAGTGTTACGGCGGTGACATAACCCGTAAGAAGAAGCTGCTCGAAAAGCAGAAGGAAGGTAAGAAGAAGATGCGTCAGCTTGGCTCTGTGGAGGTATCTCCCGAGGCATTTATGGCGGTGCTCAAGCTGGATGAGGAATGATCTCTTTGCTATGAGTGAAAAACAGAATAAAAAACGATTGGGGATATATATACATATCCCCTTTTGTAAAAGTAAATGTGCCTACTGCGATTTTTATTCCGGGAATTTCTCAGCCGCAGACAGGAAAGAATACCTATTCTGCCTTGTCGAGCATATAAAAAGACTTGCACCCACAGCGGACGATTATGCGGTTGACAGTATATTCCTTGGCGGCGGTACTCCGACTGTCATCGGCGGAGAGGGAATAGCGAGGATAGGTGAGGCGTTATCTATTGCCTTTCACCTGTCGCGTGACACCGAATTTTCCGTTGAGGCTAACCCCGGTACGGTTGAGCGTGCCGACCTTGACACAATGAAGAGGGCAGGGGTAAACCGCATCAGCTTCGGACTTCAGAGCAGTCATGACAGCGAGCTTAAGGCTCTTTCAAGAATACACAGCTATTCTGAGTTTCTCTCGGCTTATTCCGACGCAAGAGATGCGGGATTTGACAATATAAATATTGACCTTATGTACGGTCTCCCCGATCAGACGGTGGATTCATTTGCCGAAACTGTGGAGAGGGTATCTGCTCTTTCTCCCGAGCACCTGTCCCTTTACGGACTTAAGATAGAGGACGGTACCCCCTTCGGACGTATGCGGGACAGACTCGTTCTCCCTGACGAGGACAGTGAATACGAAATGTACCTTATGGCCGCCGATCTGCTTGGTGCGGCAGGCTACCGTCACTATGAGATCAGCAACTATGCAAAGCCGGGACAGGAGTGCCGTCACAATCTTAAATACTGGGATGCTCTTGAGTATATCGGCTTCGGTCCCTCGGCATACTCATACTTCGGCGGCAGGCGATATGGCTATATCGGTGACCTTACTGAATATATAGCCGCAGTAAAAGCGGGATGTGAGCCGATAGAATATTCAGAGGAGATAACGGAGAAGGACAGAGAAGCGGAATATATTATGCTCCGTCTCCGCCTTCGCGACGGTATCACCCGGGGAGATTTCTATGACCGGTTCGGCATTGACTTTGCCGAAAAATACCGGGAAAAGCTGTCAAAATATATTTCCCTCGGCATCATGGAGAATGACCGAGACAGATATTACCTTGGCGACAGAGGCATGTACGTCAGCAATACCGTCATATCCGATATTGCCGAGTTTGACGTATAAGCGCCTCTGCAGAGGGGTATATTAAAAAAGCGTTCTTTTGCGACGGTAAACGGCAAAAATACATCTTGACATATTGAAGAAAACAGTATACAATTATATTGTAATCACATATCCGTGAAAGGAGTATTACTATGGCAGACGAAATTTTTGAGGGTGAATTTTACACTCTGACAGATGAAGAAGGAAATGAAAGCCAGTTTGAGCTTATAGGCTCATGCGAGCTTGACGGTAAAACATATATGGCTCTCGTCCCCGTCGGCGAGGATGAGGTTTACGTTATCCTCAGAAGCGAGATCGACGAGAACGGCGAGGAGTCTCTTGTAACCATCGACGATGACGATGAGTTTGACCGCGTAGCAGACATCTTTGACGATGAGTTGTTCTCTGAGGTCGATTACGACGCAGAGTAATATCCCCTCTGTCTTCTTCCTGCTTAGTTCGTGATAAAGCAAGCAATTAAACCCACAAGATAATAAATGGAGCAGTCTTTCTCCCATCGGGAATGCAGACCTCCCGCATTTGCCTCAGTGTGCATTCTGCGCGCGACGCAAAATGCGGATGTTGGTAGCACAAAGACGGAGAGGCCGCACCAGCCTTGCGAGAGCAGGGTTTATCATTCTTGTTTTACACGGCTCGGTGGGTCATTATGAATAATAAAAAACGCCCAATCAAATGGGCGTTTTTTATTATATATAGCAGTTATTAGATCACTGTGCATATAATGTTTAGATGAGGTGTTAATGTGATCGTATCGGTGCCTTGAGCGGGGAACAAAATTTCTGCTTTTCTTATTAAGTAAATTCAAGTTAGTTGAAGCATCTCTTAAGAATACCCTAAAATGCCTTGCCGTGACTTGCTTCGTCTTGAGACTATGCCCGAAAACTGTTTGAAATCAAAGTTTTATTGTTTACTTTTTGAAAAAACACTTTTGACAAGACTATTCTTGAGATTTGCCGGTACAGCGTATCTGTAAATATTATCAAGAACTATATTTCCCTCAATATCTGTTCCGGCAACTTTTATATCAAAACCGTCTTCCGTAATAGAAACAAAGTGGCGTATTCTGTGTGCGGGATAATTTGAATGTCTTTTTTCTAAAGCAAAGGTGTTAAGCTTTTCTTCAGAATAGTTGACGGTTCCGTTAGAATTAAAATAAGCAGACTTCATCCATGCCAGGCATTCGCTGTCGTCAATGTTTATAATCTTTCCGCTTTCCAAAGATATGACACTGTACACAGTGCACGCAGACCAATTAGCGGTATTACTTCCGTTGTAAATTAGAGCGGCATATTTTTGAGTTGGGTGAACGATCAACTCTCTGCATATTATGCTGTCATATGCCTGAATCTCAAGATCTTCATTTGTAAACGTAAATTTTTTTCCATCCGGCCCATTGACAGAAAGAATACATATATACCCCTCTTGGTTAAATTCGATATCTGTATACCAATCGCCGTTATTTGATTCAAATTTTTCGTACGGCTCCTGTATTATGTTCCAAGTATCATATATCATTACACTGTTATCGGACAGATCAAAGCAGCAGTATGTGGAAATTTTTCCGTCTTTATGTTTACCGGGAGTGTTGTAGATAAAGCAATTTTTACTGTATATTCTGAGATTATATGCATCGGAAGGAAGAGCTTTTTCAATATCCTTATCTAACTCTGCTTTCTTTACTCCGCCGCTTGTACTGTAATAAATATCATATCTTGTAATGTTATCAAATTCATATTCCGAGATCAAAACGTCATTCTGACCGTTTACGGTATCAACTATCCTTATTTTAGAACCGATAGCTGCGAAAAAGAGTTCTTTTGTATCAACATCATAAAATTCATAAGTATAGTTATATTTGCTTCCTGCTTGGCAAAATTTCTTTTGTACGTATTTTGCCTTATGACCGAACAACAATATTTCTTCAAGGCCGGAGCGGGTACTAATAATCTCTGTATCACTTAGTACCGCTTCATAATAATCATAATTTGAGAATATTAAGGGTATCGATTCGATATAATCCTGTTTAGGTATGGAGACATTTTCACCGTCTATTTGGTCGGATTGGTCAAAAACCATTTTGACGGTGGTGTCCTTTGCCAAATCTTGTACATTTGAGTCGTTAGTCACATCTCTTGAACAACCTATAAGCCCTGACATTAAAGAAATAACAGCAAGAAAAGTCGATAATATTTTTTTCATTTTTCTCCGTTTAATAAAATTGTACATGACACGTATGATACAGTTGTATAATTTGATTTAAAAGTTTAATGTTTTACCAATATCTAAATTTTACTTTGACTTACAACTAATAACACTTAATCTTACCTATTTATATTAATAATTGCAAATTCACCACCAATGGGAATAGCAAAGCAGTCCTCAAACATAAACGGAACATACAGCTTCTTTGCTTTAGGGGGATACAACACGGTATCGTATTCGATACAAGGGGACAATATCTCATTACCGTTTTCATCAATCAGTCCTATCTTGTTATCATTTTCTATCAGCGCCAATCCGTCGTAAAAATAACCTATAAAGTCATATCCGCCACTGACCTGTTCTCCACTTGACGAATAGAGATAATATAAACCGTCAACAAGTTTTCTTTGCATCGGCCCTGTATCAGTATCCAAATATTTATTTTTTGATCTTCCTTGGCTGATAGTGTTGTAATCACTGCTTACGGAAATTATTTCCCCGCTTTTTGAGATCATTAAATACAGCGCTCCATCGGCGGTACCGAGATTAAAAATAATACTGCCGTCGATACACGGATAGCCGTCATTGTAACTGTAACACATATAAGCAGGTAATCCGGTAAATATAGGCGGTTCTACCGTTACCGTCTGTTCGTTAAGAGTGAATTTTATGGCTTTTGTAAATAAATCTTTTGAAGTCCGTTTTACTATCTCGCTGTCACCGGAAGAAAGAATATACTCAGTTCCATCTATCATCAGACTTTTGACTTCTTCGTGCGGCGGTACGGTTGAACTATCCAAATAGTCAAGCTGTACTTTATAGTACACCGGGAAAATCTCTTCACCTGTATTATAGTTGGTTATGGATACCTGAATTTCAAAACCGTTTTCTGTTGAAAAAGCAGAGGAGTCAAATATATATTTGTCATTACCAAACAAATGATTTTCCTTGGAAATATTTATCTCCCAATAAAATTCTTCCATGTCTGTCGGATATTCAACATTCTCGGTTGAATACAAAGTGCCGCAGGACACCATATCTATAACTTCGCCGGTTTCAAGAGATATCAGCAGAGCTTTAGACCTTGGCGGCAGATAATTTTCGGTAATCTTGTCCTGACACATAAGAAGCGCACAGTTCAGTGTGGGATGAACTATAAGCTGTCGATCGATGCACATCTCGCTGTATTGTTCAAAGCCCCATTCTTCTGCAAAATAAGTAAACGAACTGCCGTTTATTCCTTTTAGGGTTACAGAGACAAATTTATCATATTCGGTATCGATCTCTAACCACCAATCTTTACTGTTAGATTCAAATGGTTTCATCGGTTCGTAGTCAAACAGACTATAAAAGTCATATAACAAAACAGCGTCTTCCGTTATCTTATGTGATGCTTGACAATGTATAACTCCGTTTTCATATATTCCCGGGAGATAAAAAGAAGTAAAACCTGAAGTTAAACTGATATTATACGCATCCGGCCAACGCTGTTTTATTATTTCATTAAAATCAGCCTGTTTTACAGCCGTATCAGTTTCCGAATCAAAAAGATAGATAGTGTTCTGATGCTCTCCGTTTTCATCTGTTATATATCCTGCGTGAAAGCGGTAACCGTCCTTTGCATCCGACACAAGATAAGGGATGGCATTTTCATTAACAAGAGTCTGCCCAATCGTTTCTAACTCATAACTTAGTGTCTCAATTGGCTCAGGTGCGGTTGTTTCATCATCGGTTATTG
>JAFQHD010000166.1 GCA_017398145.1 Clostridia bacterium | reverse complement strand
TCGGCTGTTGCCCGTTCGAGAAGAGCACTCAGCTCGCTTTACAGGGTGGTGAGATACCTTCTCATATCTCAGTGTGCGAGACTCTTTGTATTTTTATATTCGGCTATGGTACCCATCGACCGTATACCCTTCTGCGGCGAGGATATATTTACTCCCGTGCAGATACTCGTGCTGGGTCTTGTGTTCGACTTGGGTGTGGTGATGGCGTTTGCCTTTAAATCACATAAGGGCATTATCGCCAAGCGTCAATATAGGGACAGCTCTCTCAAGCATATGCTTTTCGGTGTGTTCTGGGGAGTTTGCGCTTTGATGTTTCCTGCATTACTGAGGCTTATGGGTGTGACCCTGTCAAATGAGGCAATGTCCACTATGGTATTCTTCGGATTTCTGCTGACGAGCCTCGTTACCGCCTTTGAATGTGTAACAGACCGCTCCGTATTCAGAAAAGGTTTTATTTCAAACATAAGAGGTATACTTGCCGCAGTCCTTACCCTTGGGCTCATTGTGCTTTGCGCCTTTACGAAAGCTCTTGACTGCTGTATGCTTACCCCCTTACAGTGGGTAATGACCGCGCTGACACCTCTCTGTATGCTCACAATGTTTGAGATATATAAAATCGTGAAAGGAAAAAAGTATGATAGAGATAAGGAAACTTGAAGCAAGAGACAGTGAAGATTTTCTGCGTATGGCGACCGAGTTTTATTCGGGGCCCGGGGTGCTTCACGAGGTGGACCCCATGGTCATAAAGCGTACGCTTGACGAGATGCTGAGTGGCGGTCCTTTTCTTGAAGGATATATATTCGAAAAGGAAGGAAAAACCGTAGGCTATGCCGAGCTTTCCTATTCCTTTGCACCCGAGGTGGGAGGAAGGTCGATATTCATCGAGGAGATATTTGTGGACGAGCCCTACAGAGGACAGGGTATAGGGCATGAATTTCTCGACTTCTGTGTTTCTCTTGTTTGCGGGGAAACACGCCGAGTACGCCTTGAGGCTACCCGCTCAAACAAAAAAGCGATAGCTCTTTACCGCAGCTACGGCTTTGAGGAGCTTGACTATATGCAGATGGTAATTGATAAACCTTGATATGAAAAGATTTATAACTGTATTACTTATTTTATCTATGCTGCCGCTGACTGTATTTGCGGCGTTTGAAAACACACATATAAATACCGGCAACTCCCTTGAGGATATCATCGATGTAGCCAAGACTCAGCTCGGTTATATGGAGGGTAGTATTGAAGGAACGGTACAGGGTAAGAACGATGTTACCAAATACGGAGAATGGTACGGTATGAACGGTCAGCCTTGGTGCGCCATGTTCGTATCCTGGTGCGCCGATCAGGCGGGTATATCTACCAATATTATTCCAAAGCACGCAAGCTGTGACGAGGGAATGAAGTGGTTTTGTAACCGCGGACGCTTTCAGTTCGGCTCCTACTACGGCGGTACATATACTCCCCGACGCGGAGATATCGTCTATTTCGGCAAGGCGCTCAGCGGCGGAGGTTATGACTCTACCCATGTAGGTATAGTTTATAAGGTGGACGATAAGATCCATGTTCTTGAGGGTAACAGCAACTATAAGGTACAGACGGTATCCTATGCGTTGCATCAGTCTTACGTATTGGGATACGGTGTTCCCGATTATGAGAACTCTCAGGTATTGCCTGAGCCCGGAACATATATAACCACCGCCTCTCCGCTCAACTTTCGTTCAGAGCCTACTACGGCATCCTCTGTGTTAGGTCAGCTTCCCTACGGAACAGAGCTTGAGATAACCGAGATAGCTAACGGAAAGTGGGGAAAGACCACCTATAACGGCAAGAGCGGCTGGGTGTCTCTTGATTACTGTACCAAGGGATATACCGTAAGATACGACTCTAACGGCGGTACTGCCGTTGCCACACAGATAAAATTTCCTTTAGCTGACCTTGTGCTCACAAGCACCAAGCCTACCCGCGTTGGCTATGAGTTTATCGGCTGGAGCACTTCCAAAAACGGTGAAGCGGTATATCAGCCGGGAGACCTCTACAAGGAAAACGAATCTATCACGCTCTACGCTCTCTGGAGGGTAAAGACATATACCGTCAAGCTTGACCCCAACGGCGGTGAGCTCAAGATAACCGAGCTTACAAAGGAGCACGGAAAAGCTCTCAAGCTTGACGCCAAGCCCGTAAGAGAAGGCTATAAGCTTATCGGCTGGAGCAGTACCAATAACGGCGAGGTCAAATATACCGACAGCTATACCGATAATAAGGATATAACCCTCTATGCCCTGTGGGAAAAGGATAAAGCGGTGTTCACCGTTACATACAACGCCAACGGCGGCACCAACGCACCTGCGGCAGGTAAGTTTACCGAGGGAACGGAGATTAAGATAAGTGACAAAGCACCTGCCCGTGAGGGGTATAGCTTTGAGGGCTGGGCATATTCGGCTAATGTTAAATGGGCAGAGCTCTTCTGCGGTGATGTATATAACAAGAATGCTTCTCTGACCCTTTATGCCGTATGGTCGAAGGCAACACCCAACCTTACGCTGAATGCAGGCAAGGGCGGCAGGATACAGAAATATGTATCGGGCAACATCTTGAGCTTAAGGATAATAGCCGACGAAGGTAACAGTATTTCCTATATTTCGGTGGACTCAGAACCCGTCGGGCTTACGGGGGATACAAAGGAATATATCCTTACCCTTGATATGAATAAGCACACCGTCAAGGCAGAATTTACCTATAACGACGGTCTTTGGATAAATCCCTTTACCGATGTCTCCTCTAAGGCTTGGTATTACGGGGCTATAGAATATTGCTATAAGAATGATATTATGACGGGCGTTGATGCCGAGCATTTTGCTCCCAACGCCACTCTTACGAGAGCTCAGTTTGTAACTCTCTTAGGCAGACTTCACGGAATAACCGATGACTCCGGTACTCTTCCCTTTACCGATACCTTACCTAAGCATTATTACTACAAATACCTTGTATGGGCGTATACCAACAAGATAGTTTCGGGCACGTCTGCCGATAAATTCTCGCCCAATGCATCAATCACCCGTGAGCAGCTTTGCGTTATACTTTATAACTACGAAAAGTATAAGGGCAACGCAGGTGAATTCAGTGATATACTTCTGCTTGACTACGCGGATAACCAAAGTATTTCCTCTTGGGCAAGAGAAGCGATGGCATGGGCGGTATATAACCGAGTTATAACAGGCAGCGACGGCAAGCTTTTACCCCGAAGCAATGCAACCAGAGCTCAAGCGGCTGTGATAATAAAAAATCACTCTTCGTAGAAAGAGTGATTTTTTATTATCGGTTCTCATCCTGTAAGCCATACAAAAAAGCACCCTTGCGGGTGCCTTTTTGTATGGCTGGGATAGCAGGACTCGAACCTACAAAGCAAGAGTCAAAGTCTTGTGTGTTGCCGTTACACCATATCCCAATATTGAATTTTTGTTACCACAGTATTATAACATACCACATATTGAATGTCAAGATTTTATATTTTAAACCTGAAATTAAATTCAAGACGGCAGTTCTTAGTTATGAACTATAAGATATGAATTCGGCTGCTCCGAATGATATGAGAAAGCCTTCGGCTTTCGTTACCTTTCTTCCATCACTTCTGTTTTTTTAGAGCATATTATAACAATGAAGGAGGGGAGAAAATGAACAGACTTTGTGCTATTATACTCAGTATTGCTTTAGGTATAGTCTGGGGTGTTGTTGCGGGCTTGCTTGCAGGCTTTGGATTTATTGTTGACTACTTTGCTCCGATCTTATTTATGCTTATACTGTCTGCCGTAATATTCATCGGCTATGCAGTTGCAAGATATTTCTGCGGTGTGTCGAGATTGCCCTTGATACTGTCAGGCTCGTCGGTGATCGTTAATACTTTGGCTTTGGCTCTTATCAGCGGTCTGCTGGTTGACTTTGCCGTTGCTATCGGATTTATATTCGGTATAGCCTTTGCGGTTTTTGCTGCAACGGTTATCTCTGTAATATTAACACGATAAAAGGGAGGCTTATGCCTCCCTGATCTCGCTTAGTTTTTCTACTAATTTATCAATACTTTCTTCCTTGGTCGCCCAGGACGTACAGAAGCGTACAAGCACTCTGCCGTCGGGAAGAAGGCCCATGTTCTCAAAGCTGAATTCCTCGGAGAGCTTTTTGACCTGTGCCCCTGTCAGCTTGACGAACTGCTGATTGGTGGGGGAATCCCCGTCAAACTCATAGCCTAAAGCACTTATATCCCTCTTGAGCTTTTCTGCCATGTTCATAGCGTGCTCGGATATCTCAAAATAGAGACCGTCACGGAACATTTCATAGAACTGAACGCCTAAGAGCCTGCCCTTTGCTAACATTCCGCCCTTCTGCTTTATAACACAGCGGAAATCTTCCTTAAGTGCAGGGTGCTTTATAACGAGACACTCGCCGAATAGAAGTCCTACCTTGGTACCGCCGATATAGAATACGTCGGTGAGAGCTGTGATGGTGGGTATATCAAGGTCGCTGTCCTTACAAGCAAGACCGTAACCCAGTCTTGCACCGTCAAGGAAGAGGTAAAGTCCGTTACGACGGCAAGCGTCGCTTATCTGCGTAAGCTCTGCCTTTGAGTAGAGCGTCCCCGTTTCGGTGGGATGGGATATGTAAACCATTTTAGGCTGTACAACGTGCTCCCATGCATCGTCGGCTCGGTATCTCTCTACATAGTGATCTATGTCAGCCGCCTTTATCTTTCCGTTTTCGGTGGGAAGGGAAATGACCTTGTGACCGGTCGCCTCGATAGCACCCGTTTCGTGACAGTTGATATGACCTGTCTCGGCGGACAGTACCCCCTGATGGGTGCGGAGTGCTGCGGAGATAACAGTCATATTGGTCTGTGTTCCGCCTACGAGAAAATGTACGTCGATGCTGACATCTTCGCATACCTTCTTTATGCACTCTCTTGCCATATCGCAGTATTCGTCGCAGCCGTAGCCGACGGTCTGCTCCATATTGGTTCTTGTGAGGGCCTCGATTATACGGGGATGTGCGCCCTCAAGATAATCACAGTTAAAACGTATCAATGTCATTCTCCTTAAAAAGCAAGCATTGCGGCAGTTGAAATTTCCTTCTTAACAACATACTCTGCAAAACGCTCGATGATAGCCGCAGCTTCCTTACGCTGCGCGGTCTTACGGGGCAGAACATTGCCCAGGTTATCGCCTGCAACGATCTGACGGTCGTTTGCCCAGGACAGAGCGGTATACGCCCAGCTTGCAACATCGTCGATATCGTTGAACTGAGGAAGTGCATCCTCTCTGACATCAAGGTTATATTCACGGTACTTGGAATAGCTGTAGAGCATGGTAACAAGCTCCTGACGGGTGATGGCTCTGCCTACACCGAACTCAGTCTCACTCATACCGCTGGTGATACCTGTAAGGTGTGCCCAGCCTACAGCGCTTTCGTACCAAGAACCCTTAACTACGTCCGTGTAGGGGATATCCTCGGTGAAATCGAACTCGGTATCATCAGAAATATTGAAGAGTATCTTTACGAACATTTCACGGGTAAGGGTAGCATCCGCATCAAAGAGTCTGTAGCCGGTGCCGTCCATATAGCCGTGCTGTGCACAGTAGCGGATAGACTCGGAATACCACTGATCTGCGCGAACGTCGTCAAATTCACCTACGTTATCGGTAACAGACTTATTGTAATCCTCGATATGCTCACCGCATTCGGTACACCATACCTCAACCTTGCCAGCATCGTAGATGTAGGGCTCGGATATTATTCTGTGCTCAAGGTTGTGGTTTGACATCTTAAGGGTAAGACCGTAGCAGGGAATATTGATACCGGAGGAGCCTGTGCCGGGTCTGCCGTCGGGCAGATATTCCGCAACCGTAGCGTATCTGCTCCATGTATCCACCTCGCCTGCCTCCTTATCATAGAAGCGGTCGTGATATACTGCGTGAGCGTATATTGTATAATCGCCTGCAGAGAGCATTTCCTTGGAATATTCAACGGGGTTACGGTTAGCTCCCAGTGCCACGTCCTCGATTATAACGTCCCAAGGGATATACGCTTCTAACTTCCAACCCTTTTCGGTGGGCTCTGCGGCTACTTGAACCTTTTCGGTTATGTCAAGACCGTTACGTCTTATCTGACGGTACATTCTGGCACCCTCTTCTTCAAAGAGACCTATACAGTACCAAGGAGAATAGCTGGAAGAACCGGTATAGCCTGCATTATACCACATACGCTCAACGTCAAAGGAAAGAACGAAAATATCTCCGTTATAGCCGTAGCTGTAGTCAATATCGTCCGTGCCCGTGGAGTATACGAAGCCGTTGAGACCGTCGGTGGATGTGCCGTCCATAAAGTTTGCGTGGATATCCTCAACGATATCGGCGGCATAATAGAGACCGTTCTTGGTATAAGCGAAGTACATTACACCCTCGGTGGTCTGGGGCGCGGTGGACCAGCAGTTGCTCATAGACATTGTGTTGAGATATACGGGAGCAGACCAGCCCTCGGACATATCTATGGTACCGTCAACTGTAGGTGCGGATTTACCTACCGTTATGACCTGCTCACGCTGGGTCTTGGCAGTGGCGGTAAGGGTGAATACTGAAAGCAGCATAACTGCTGTAAGAATGATAGAAATGATTTTTTTCATAGGGGTTCTCCTGAGTTTTAGGGTAAAATCGGCAAAGCCTTTTCAAAAAGACTTTGCCGAAGTAGAAAACACTATTTCGTGCGCTGTACAAAGGAACAGTCAACACGGTATGCGATCTTGGCAGCGGCAACCTGCCGCAATTTTGCCGATGGGGTAAAATGACTATACTATAATGTTGTAATTAAACGAATGATTTTTGTCTTTAAGGACAAAAATCATTCGTAATTCTGCATTCTGCATTTTGCATTCTGCATTATTTTGCAAAGCAAAATCAGAGAGCTTTTACGATGTTCTCTGTATCCTGTGCGATAACAAGCTCTTCGTTTGTGGGAATGAGGTATACTGCAACCTTGGAGTTGTCGGTGGAGAGCTTAACTACGTTGGGCTGGTGATGAGCCTTAGCGTTAACCTCGTAATCCATCTCGATACCGAAGTATTCCATATTACGGCAAACTCTTTCACGCAGCTCGGTGTTGTTCTCACCCATACCTGCGGTAAATACGATAGCGTCGAGACCGTTCATAGCAGCGGTGTAGGAGCCGATGTACTTCTGGATCTGGTATGCAAGGATGTTTGCAGCAAGCTCTGCACGGTGGTTACCCTCAAGGATAGCAGCCTCGATATCACGGCTGTCGGAGGAGATACCGGATACGCCGAGGAAGCCGCACTTCTTGTTCATAAAGTCGCTCATCTCGTCGGGAGTAAAGCCTTCCTTGTTCATAATGAAGGTAACGATAGCGGGGTCGATAGAACCGCAGCGTGTACCCATCTCAACACCGTCAAGGGGAGTGAAGCCCATAGAGGTATCAACTACCTTACCGTCCTTAACTGCGGAGATAGAGGAACCGTTACCGTTGTGGCAGGTTACGATCTTGGTGCCTTCGGTCTTGCCGAGGATCTTACACATCTCGCCTGCAACGTAGCGGTGGGATGTACCGTGCGCACCGTAGCGGCGGATGTCGTACTTTTCATACATTTCGTAGGGGATAGCATAGAAGTAAGCCTTCTCGGGCATAGTCTGGTGGAACGCTGTGTCAAATACCAGAACCTGGGGAACGCCGGGCAT
Organism: Clostridia bacterium; assembly: GCA_017398145.1. Lineage (GTDB taxonomy): Bacteria > Bacillota > Clostridia > Oscillospirales > CAG-272 > RGIG7300. The sequence goes on along the minus strand of JAFQHD010000166.1, from coordinate 7,018 downwards.
AGCCTCGGTGCAGCCCTTGATACCCATAAGGTGTGCGGGGGTGTGAAGGGGAGCAAGGTCGATACAGTGACCGAGCTTTTCGATAACGTCATCGGTGAGGAGCATACTCTCGGAGAAGTAAGCACCGCCGTGTACCACACGGTGACCTACAGCCTCGATCTCGCTCATATCCTTGATACAACCGATCTTTGCGTCTGTAAGTGTCTCAACAACGATTCTTGTAGCAACGGAGTGGTTCTCCATCTCTACCTCGCGAACGGTCTTGGTACCGTCAGCCTGCTTGTGCTCGATCTTACCGCCCTCGATACCTATACGCTCACAGATACCCTTTGCCATTACGTTGCCGGATGTAGTATCAAAAAGCTGATACTTAAGAGAAGAGCTTCCGGCGTTTACAACCAAAACATTCATTTTGTTACCTCCAACATTTATATACTTGTATTTTATCTATAAATTTGATATAATGCATTATACTATATAAAATATGTAAATTCAAGTAAGTTCACGAATTGTTTAATCTAAATTTATAGGAAATTTGTACATTATGGAGATAAAATATGAAAATTTGTGCCGTAATTGCCGAATATAACCCTTTTCACAACGGACACTTGAAGCAAATTGAATATATCAGAGAGAATCTTCCCGACACGGCAATAGTCGCAATAATGAGCGGAAATATCGTTCAGCGAGGAGAGCTTGCCGTACTTGACAAGTACACAAGGGCAAACTCTGCCGTGCTGTGCGGTGTGGATGCGGTGCTTGAATTACCCTATCCTTGGTGCGGAGGCTCGGCGGGTTATTTTGCCCGCGGTGCTATGGATATAGCAAAGGCTATAGGTGCAGATTATCTCTGCTTCGGAAGTGAATCGGGAGATATAGAGGAGCTAAAAAAAGCAGCTGACAGGATGAAGGACGATGAGTATATCAGTCACCTTGATTTTCTTATAAAAGAAGAGCCGCAAACACCCTATATTGCCCTTTCACACAGAGCCTACAGGGAGCTTTATAACTCTGAAATTCCCGACGGAGCAAATAACACCCTTGCCATCGAATATCTTAAAAATATCGGTGATATTACCCCGATAACATATAAGAGAACTTTTCCCTCCAGCGCTACTGCCGCAAGAGGATTTTATATAAACGGATATATGGACGAACTGAAAAAAACCGTTCCCTGTGCCGCATACGGAATATATGAACGGACTATTCCCGTATCCACCTTTTGTGTGGGAGATGTTATCCTTTGGCATTTATGCAATGCGTCAAAGGAAGAACTCTGCCGATATGCCGATGTGGATATGGGTATGGCTTCACGGCTTATTTCCTCTGCTGTTGAATCTGATACTTATGACGAATTTATTGATCATGCGGCATCAAAAAAGTATACAAATTCCAGATTGCGCAGATGTATTATGAATATAATTTTAGGTACAGAAAAGGATCATCTTGAAGCCAAACCCGTCTATACTACACTTCTTGCCGCAAATGAAAAAGGCTGTAAAGCGATAAAGCAGATAAAAAAGCAGAGTGGCATACATGTTATAACTAAGCCTGCCGATCATAGCGAGGTTAAAGAACAGTTTGAGTTTTCGGCTAAAGCTGACAAGCTCTTCTTCATTGCCAAAGGTCAGAAAACTGCTGATATTTTCAAAAATAAACCTGTAATACTGTGAATAAAGTTTCTGAAAATTATTGATTTTTTGTTAATAGTATGGTAAAATAACCATAGAGAGAATAATCTGTAAAAGGGAGGTTCACATATGAACAAAATTATCACAATAAGCCGTCAGTACGGCAGCGGAGGCAGAGAGATCGGAGACAAGCTGGCTAAACGCTTTGGTGTCCCTTTTTATGATCACGCTCTTATCGAGATGGCAGCAAAGGAAAGCGGATTTTCCGAAAAGTATTTCGAGGATCCCGAAAAGAATGCAACTAACTCATTCCTCTACTCTATAGTACGCGGTATGCAGTATCAGTACCGCAACGCTACACCCTGGAGCTTGGAGGAGACGGTTTACACTACCCAGTCGGATATCATCCGTAAGATAGCTGACGAGGGTCCCTGCGTTATCATCGGTCGCTGTGCCGACTATATCCTGTCCGACTACGATGATGTTGTCAAGATCTTTATCCATGCGGATATGGATTTCCGTATCGAGCGTGCAATCAAGATCGACTCTATTGATCCTAAAGAGGCAAGAGAGCACGTGCGTAAGAAGGATAAGCGCCGTATGAACTACTACAACTATCATTCGGATACCAAGTGGGGAGATGCGCTTAACTATCACATGTCCCTTGACTCAAGCCTTTGCGGTATTGATACGGCTGTAGATATCATAGCAAAGTTTATAGGCGAGTAAAAATATTAAATAAAAGACTAATGAGGGCTCTGCCCTCATTAGTGCTATATTGGAGATATTATGTTTATAGAAAAAGTAAAAGAAATAGTTTCAAAGGTAAACCATTTAAAGAAGACCAAGGACAACACCCTTCCCGATAACTCGTATTTTTTAGATGACGGAAGTGTGCTTTGCTATCCCCGTAAATACGGCGACAGCCGTTATCCCTACCAGACCGACGGTCTGGTGCTCTTTGCCCATACCAATGGATATATCGATGTGACCGAGGGTATGTTCAATGTGTTCAGACAGGCTCACTACAACGAGGATACCGTTATCGGTTTCTTCGGAGGTCTTAAGCGTGAAAAGGGTTATATGCCCGTATCTGTAACCGGAGCGGCTCAGGTATACGGCGACGAGTTTGAGCGTTATACCGTATTTACCCCCACCGCGGTATACTATATCACCGAGGCAGAGGGAATCGTTTTTGCGGTGAGAGCCTATGTGGACCCGGACAAGCATCTTCGCTTTACCATGGGTGCTTACAACAAAGGGGAAAAGCAGGAGATATATCTTACCTCCTTCTTTGAGCCCATGCTTCGTTATATCGCCGCAGAGGGATTTTTCAACCGTATGACCAAGTACGGCAAGCGCTTCGGTAACGGTAGCTATATCGTAAAGAGCCTTAATATGTGTATGGACTGTTTGTCTGTACGTACAAAGGTAACAGGCACCGTGACAAAGGAGTATCATACCACCTCCAAGGGTGATTTTATAGGCTACAAGGGCAGATGCCTTTCCAACGCTCAGTCACTTAAGGACGGCTATTTTGAAAAGTGCGTTCCCAACACTAACACAACCGAGCTGCCCATTGTGTCGGATATGCTTTACTTTAACCTTGCAAACGGCGAAGCTGCAAGAGTTGACTACGAGATGCTCGTCACCGACAAGGAGCTTAACGCAGAGCTGTTTACAATGTCGGCTATCAATATCGAGGATTCGGACAATGCACTCGCAGAAATGGCGGCAAAAGAGCCCGAAATATATAACAATCTCAAGCTCAGCTTTGAGGGCTGGGAGGAGGAGCGTATAGGCTCCGGCGTAATAAACAGATTCCTCGAATATGTCAAGCGTCAGGTAAGCCTATGTGCTTTAGGTAAGAACTACGCAGGCAATATGCTTGGTATCCGTGACGTGTTCCAGCAGCTTGAATCAAGCCTTATGTGGGATCCCGCGGCATCCAGAGCTCAGATAGTCAAGGTTATGAACTATATCCTTGATGACGGCAGAGCACCGAGACAGATATCCTTCCCTACAGCGGAGAAGCCTATACCCGAGTTTGACCTCCGTCCCTATATCGACCAGGGTCCCTGGATAATCGAGACCATATATTCTTATCTTGCGTTTACAGGTGATTACTCTATCCTTGACGAGGAATGTACATATTATCACACCGAGGAGACCTTCGGGCCCCTTTCGCTGAGCGAGATCAAAAGCTCTATCCTCTGTCATATGGTGGATATCACAAACTACCTTGTATCAAAGATAGACCCCGAGACATATTGTCTCAGGGCTCTCTGGGGCGATTGGAACGATGCTCTTGACGGTTTGGGTCATACCAAGGACGAGGGCAAGGAGTTCGGCTCCGGTGTAAGTGTAATGGCGACGGAGCAGCTCTATTCTGCTCTTAATAAGATGATAGAGATACTTGAGCATGTAGGCGAAATGCCCGAAACAGTCCTCACATATACCGATATTGCATCTAAGCTTGCCCGCGGCTACCGTGAAAACGCCATCACCGAGGAGAACGGCATTAAGCGTGTCCTCCACGGCTGGGGAGACAAGAAGGAATATTACGTGGGAAGCTACAGCGACTACGACGAAAAGAGCCGTATAAGCCTTACTGCCCACGCCTTTGCGGCTATTTCCGGACTTACCGAGGAATATCCCGAGCTTAAGGAGGATATCGTCAATAATATTCTGTCTCTCAATTCAAAATACGGACTTCTCACCTTTGACGCATCCTTTGACGAGATAGATCCCCGTGTAGGTCGTATCTCCACCATCACTCCCGGCACATACGAGAACAACGCGGCTTACGCTCACGCTTCTACATTCGGTATTATGGCGCTTTTTATGATGGGTCGCTCCAAGCAAGCATGGGCACAGCTTGAAAAGACTATGGTCATAACCCACGATAATCCTACTATGACTACCTTCGTTATGCCTAACTCCTATTGCTACAGCGAGGAGTATTCCATAGACGGAGTTTCTATGGGTGACTGGTATACAGGTAGCGGCACCGTACTTCTCAAGGAGCTTGTAAAGCACGGCTTCGGCATTCAGCCTACACTCGATATGCTTTATATCAAGCCGCCTAAATATTTTCCCAGCGAGAAAGCCGAGCTTGAGATAAAGATAGACGGCAAAAAGCTGACCTTTGAAATACAGGGTAAGGGCGAAAAAGACCGTCACATATACTTTGACGGCGATGATATCACTTGGGATGGAGGTTATACCTTCATCGACAAGTCAACGCTTCAGGACGGTATGAAGTTTATAATAAAATAATATAAGCGGTTGCTTATATGTCTGAGAGTGTATTTTAGTGTTGAAATATATACGATAATGTGATATAATGTCTTTGGCTCGGATATCCGAGCCAAGGCTACCACAAACGGTAGGCGGTTAGCCCTCTGACTCAGAGGGAGATTAAAAGCCCTCTGTTTACATAGAAATCCGAGCGATCGGAAATCTTCGTCTCAGGGGGAATGCCGTTATGACTTCATATGAGACAGTTGCGCTGATGATTGCTGTGATTGGCATAATCGTGAAATTACTCGTTGAACTTATAAATGCAAAAAAGTAACCGCCCTGTCCTGAGAAAACAAGCGGTTACTTTTTTGTAAACGTCTAATTCAGGGCTAACCGTCTGCCGGTAGCCTTTTTCTATTGTCATTATAGCATAGGAAAAGTGTTATGTCAAGAGTTAGTTCCAATGTGACCGATCAAAAGGAAACAGTTTGTAATTTCAACTATTACTCCTTGTTTTTAATTGTAAATAAGTATTCCGAGCTTATTTTTTACTTGACCTTTCGGCATAATAGTGATATAATATTCGACAGTTTTGTATTTTAGGAGATTTTATTGACAATGAAACAGAAAAGAAGCAGCTTTACGGGTAAGCTTGGCTTTGTTCTTGCGGCGGCGGGTTCAGCTGTCGGCTTGGGCAATATATGGCGTTTTCCTTACCTTGCGGCAAAATACGGCGGAGGAATATTCCTGCTGGTATATATTATCCTTGCCCTTACCTTCGGCTTTGCCCTTATGTGCGCCGAGATAGCGCTGGGCAGACGTACAGGCAAGAGTGCTATAGCGGCATTCGGTTATTTAAATAAAAAATGGTCCTTTGTAGGCTGGATAGCGGCTCTCGTGCCTGTTCTTATCCTTCCTTATTATTCCGTGATCGGCGGATGGATAACCAAATATATCGCTGTATACGTTATGGGTGACGGTAGCTCTGCGGCTGCTGACGGCTTTTTCGGCAGCTTTATTTCCCTTCCCACCGAGCCTATAGTATGGTTTCTTATATTTATAGGACTTACCGCTATCGTAGTACTTTTCGGTGTGGAGAAGGGAATAGAAAAGGTTTCCAAGGTAATGATGCCCGTGCTTGTTATACTCAGCATCGGTATCGCAGCGTTTGTCGTTACCCGTCCCGGAGCTTTTGAAGGCGTCAAGTATTATCTCATGCCCGACTTTTCCAAGTTCTCGGCAACCACCGTCCTTGCGGCTATGGGTCAGCTCTTCTACTCTATGTCCCTTGCTATGGGTATCATGATAACCTACGGCTCTTATATGAAGAAGGATATCAGCCTTGAGAACTCGGTCAAGCAGATCGAGGTGTTTGATACAGGTATTGCATTCCTTGCAGGTCTTATGATCGTTCCTGCGGTATTCGTATTTTCAGGTGGAGATGAGGCAGCACTCAACAAGGGTGCAAGTCTTATGTTCGTTACCCTTCCCAGCGTATTTGATTCCATGCCTCTGGGCGAAATTGTAGGTGCTGCATTCTTTATTATGGTGTTCTTTGCGGCGCTTACCTCATCCATATCTCTTATGGAGACTATAGTTTCTATCGTCCGTGACAAGACAGGATGGGGAAGAAAGACTGCTTGCGGTGCCGTGCTTGCGGCAACTGTGCTTATCGGCTTACCCTCGGCTCTCGGCTACGGTGTGCTTGATTCAATAATGCTTGAGATAAACGGCGAAAAGCTCTTCTTCCTTGAGATGTTCGATTTCGTCAGCAACTCCGTTATTATGCCTGTAGTGGCACTGCTTACCTGTGTGTTCGTGGGTTATGTTATCAAGCCCAAGACTATGGCAAACGAGATCGAGGCTCAGGGAGCAGTATTTAAGCGTAAGAAGCTTTTTTCGGTTATGATAAAGTACATTGCGCCTGTATGCATAGTGCTGATACTTATCAGTTCCGTGCTTGACGTGCTGGGAATAATGAAAATATAAAAGGTATGGCTCAGTGATATGCACCCCAAAAGTTAGACAACTTTTGGAGGTGCATATTTTTATGGGTAAAACAGGAAGAAAAAATAAAAAGTATAGTGCAGAATTTAAAATATCTGTTATAATGGATATGCGTGAGAACCACTTAGGATATAATG
>JAFQHD010000165.1 GCA_017398145.1 Clostridia bacterium | reverse complement strand
GATAAAGCGTTTGAAAGAACGTGGTTTTATAGCCGATGACGGTTTTATCAATATAATGATATTTAAGGGTAAAAGAGAAGAGCTGTTCGGCAAAATTCCCGTTCTTGATCAATCTATAAAGGACAGATATGCAAAACAGGCATTGGAAAATGCAATGCAAACTGCAAAAAGCTATCCTCCTCAGATGCAGGATCTTATTGTTAATTTCGAGATAGGTGATTTTATCGGATCGACAGTGGCACTTATGGTAATGGATATACTGTATTCCGATGGTACGTTTAAGCCTCTCACTGAATCGGAAAAGATAACCTCAAATCTAATTATGTGCAGTGATACTTTGCCTAAATAAACATCAGAGATAGTGGTAAATTACCACTATCTCTGTCATTTTATCTTGATATGTTTAACTCTTGAAAAAACTGCCAATATTTGATATAATACCGATAATAAAAAGGAGTAGTTATGGTACCAATTATAATTAGCTTAAGTATTATATTATTTTTCTTCGTATTTCTGTACGTGCTTTATTACATGACCTTTCAGAACTCGCCCGCACGACATAAGCGCAGGAGAATGGCACTGCCGGTTAAAGACAAAAAACAGCGCGCAAAGATTCGCGAAATACGCGAGAAGCTGCAGAACGCACCCTATGACGAGATAACTATCACCAACCGCGAGGGTAAAAGGCTTTACGGAAGATACTATCACAATCGTGATAATGCACCCATTGCCCTTATGTTCCACGGCTACAGAAGCAAGGCACTATCCGATTGCGGAGGAGGTTATAAGATATGCTGTGATCTGGGGATCAATGTTCTTATCCCGGATCAGAGAGCTCATGGCTCAAGCGACGGCAGGTCTATAACCTTCGGTATCAAGGAACGACTTGACTGCCTTGATTGGATAAATTATATAAACGAAAATTATAATACCCCCGATATATTCCTTGTGGGCGTTTCTATGGGTGGAGCTACAGTTCTTATGGCATCCGGGGAGGAGCTTCCCTCAAACGTCAAGGGTATTATATCCGACTGTTCCTATTCTTCTCCCCAGGCTATAATCCGCAAGGTCATAACCGATATGAATATCATACAGAGGGTGGTGTTTCCTCTCGTGCGTCTGTCGGGGATGATATATGGTGGATTTGACGTCTGCTCCTACGACGCAATGCAGGCGGTCTCAAAATCCAAGCTTCCCATACTTCTCATCCACGGAGAAGGAGATGATTTCGTACCCTATTCCATGGCGTACGATATCAAGAAAAACGGAGACTGCAGTCTTCTCTCGGTACCCAAGGCGACCCACGGTCTGAGCTATATCTACGACACTAAAAAATATACCGAAACTGTCAAAAAATTTATCAAAAATCTGTCTTGAAACAAGACAGATTTTTGATGTTCGGGGAGGAAATTTGACAAATCGGGAAAAATGTAGTATAATACTTTCGATTGGACTTTTTATATAATAAGACATCGTTCCAAAACGGCATTTGATCGTGGCAAATTTTTATGGGTCGCATGCTGAACAAGAAAGGATATTATTTATGAAAATAAACCAACGGATACTTGCTGTCATACTTGTCTTACTGATGCTTATCCCTACGATGACAGCGGTAGCAAACGCGGCTGCTCCCGGTACGTACGTCGTATCAACAGGTACGCTTAACGTAAGGGCGGCGGCGACCACGAACAGCGCCGTTATCGGCAAGGTCTACCGTGACCAGCGAGTAGATATAACTGAGATAAACGGTAACTGGGGCAAGATAACACTTAACTCAAAGAGCGGTTGGATATCCCTTGATTATGTAGTCCCCGTTAGCGCTAACACTAAGCAGTTCAGCGTGGGTCCCGACGGACTTGCAATGATAAAGAAGCTTGAGGGCTACAGACAGTATAAGTACTGGGATTATAACCATTATTCCATCGGTTACGGTACCACCTGCGGAGCAGACGACTATCCCGAGGGGATATCAGAGCCTGATGCAAGCGCGCTTCTGGTGCAGGCACTGGCAAAGCATGAGGTCTATCTCGATAACTTCCTTGCAAGACATTCGATCAAGGTGTCTCAGAAGCAGTACGATGCCCTCGTAAGCTTTACATATAATCTTGGCGACCCTTGGTCAAGATACGATAGCTTCAAGCTTAAGGATCTGCTTATCGACGGTGCAGAGAAGTATAAGCCCGAGGCTGTAAAGGATGCTTTTCTTGAGTTCAAGAAGGCAGGCGGACAGGTCGTAAGTGGTCTTATTTACCGTCGTGGTCTTGAATCTTCAATGTTTATAGAGGGAACACCCAAGCTCGGAAGACCCTTCTATGACGTCAAGAGCTATAACTGGTTCTACAATGCAGTCAACTTCTGCTATAACAAGGGTGTTATGAGCGGTACTTCCTCTCTTAAGTACAGCTTTGACCCCTATTCCAACCTTACCCGCGCACAGATGGTGACTATGCTTGCCCAGCTGGGCAATATTAACATCAAACCATACACCACCTCCTCCTTTTCCGATGTCAAGGTAGGCTCATGGTACGCCCCCTATGTTCAGTGGGCATATGCCAAGGGTATAGTTTCGGGTACGGGCAACGGCAAATTCTCGCCCAACGCTCCTGTATCCCGTCAGGACATGGTAGTTATGCTCTATAATTTCACAAGGGTCACGAGGGGTGTGCCCTCTAACATCAGCACAGAGCTCTACAAGTCCTTTGGTGATGCATCGCAGCTCGCTTCCTATGCATACAATGCTATGAACTGGGCGCTTCATACAGGCTGTATCTCGGGCAGTAACGATAACAAGCTTAACCCCAAGACAACGGCTCAGCGTGCACAGGTAGCTCAGGTTGCAAATATGTATTGTGTTAACATTTTAGGCATTAAATAGACATTGACAGATATTGTATGGTATGATATAATACCAAAGTATGTAATTTAACTTATTTTCGAGAGGATAAAGATGGAAAAAAGAGATTTTTCGTTGCTTGACATACTGCAGCTTCTTAAAATTCGCTGGTGGATAATTCTCCTTGCGGCTATTATTTTTGCAAGCGGTGCGGGCGTGTTCAGTTATTTCACGTATGAGCCCACCTATTCATCAAGCGTTACCGTATATGTGAATGATCAGACAGGACAGGACTCTAACACAGCAGACGATGTATCTCAGGTCAAATGGGCGAAGGAAGTTGTAAACAGCTATCTTGCGCTTCTTAAGACCAACGATTTTATGGAGGAGATCTCCTCTGAGTATCAGGCTCGTTTTCCCGAAGCATGGGCAGAGAAGACCTATTCCGCAACCAAGCTTGCCAAGAGCTGTGTGAAGTATACAATTATAGAAGAAACATATCTCTTTACCTTTACCGTAACCACTCATGATAAAGAGGTTTCCTATAACATAGGTAAGATCTTTGAGGAGCTCGGTCCCAAGAAGATACTTGAGGTTACAGGCAAGGAAGCTGTTAAGATTGCAGACAGCTCCAGAATAGCTACCGAAGCATCTAACTCCAGAAATATGGCTCGTAACAGCATCATGGGCTTCCTTATCGGTGCTATACTTGCATTCCTTGTCGTTCTTATAATCGAAGTGTCCGATGTACGAATCAAGGATGAAGATGATATCGTAGATACCTACAGCGTACCCCTTTTAGGAAGTGTACCTAACTTTGAATCTGCTAAGAAGAAAGGATACGGCTATGGCAAAAAATGATGTAAAAAAGACCTCCGGTGCTACCGCTATGGTCAGCGAGATATCCAACTTTGCCTTAGTTGAGGCATTCAAGGCTATCCGTACCAACCTTTCCTTCGCACTCCCAGGTAATAAGAAATGCAAGAAGCTTCTTATAACAAGCTCTCTTCCCAGTGAAGGTAAGACTACAGTGTCCTCCAATACAGCTATCACTATTGCACAGACAGATGCAAAGGTATTGCTTATAGACGCCGACCTTCGTAAGCCCAAGGTTCATACCCGATTCGGCATTGAAAACTCTGTTGGACTTTCCAACGTACTTTCGGGTATGGCAAAGTATGAGGATGCTATCCGTCCCAGCGGTAAGGGAAACCTTTTCGTTATGACGGCAGGTGTGATTCCTCCAAACCCCGCAGAGCTTCTTTCCAGCGACGCTATGCGTAATCTCCTCACTCAACTTGAGAATCATTTTGATTACGTTATCGTTGACTCCGCACCTATCAATCTTGTTGCAGACGCCCTTGAGCTTTCCGCGATGGTTGACGGTGTAGCACTTGTGGTTAAGGCCAACTCTTCTACACATCCCGCTACCAGAGATACACTTTCCAGACTTGAGTTCGTTGGTGCCAATGTTATCGGCATCATTCTGAACGATGTAGTATCCAAGGGTAATGGCTATTATAAGAAGAAGGGCTATAAGTATTCCAGATACGGCAGTAAGTACGGTTATTCCTCTTACGGCTACGGTTACGGATATGGCTACGGTTACGGCTACGGACATACTCCCAAGCCTCAGGATAATAACAGCGAAAACAAGTAATAATATTAAAGCCGTCCTATGGACGGCTTTTGTTTAGTTTGGAGTTAAGGAAGAAAACCGCTAAAGCGGTTTTCAACTATAATTAAAGGAGAAATATTATGTCAGAGCTTCAGTATCATATAGCAATGAAGGAAGGGGATGTAGGCAGATATGTCATACTTCCCGGCGATCCCGCAAGGGCAGCAAAGATAGCTAAATATTTTGACGGAGCTGTTCATGCAGCTACAAACAGAGAGTTTACCACATATACGGGAACCCTGCTCGGTGAGAAGGTAAGCGTAACCTCAACAGGAATCGGTGGACCTTCTGCTTCTATCGCTATGGAGGAGCTTGTCAAGATAGGTGCTGATACCTTTATCCGAGTAGGCACTTGCGGCGGTATAAACTTAAAGGTAGAAAGCGGAGACTGTGTTATAGCAAGTGCAGCCATCCGTCACGAGGGAACGAGCCTCGAATACGCGCCTAT
>JAFQHD010000164.1 GCA_017398145.1 Clostridia bacterium | reverse complement strand
TCTCCTCGTCGTCAGCCTTGGGTGTGGTCTCGGGAGCGGGAGTGGTTGTCTCCTCGGTAGCTACAGTGGTAGTCTCGGGAGCATAGCCTGCGGCGTCACCCATAGCGAGCTTAAGACCGTAAGAGCGGAGCGCGGAAGTACCGGAGTTCCAGCCCTGACCGTCAGCGTGTACAAGGGGTACGGTTACGTTTCTGGAAAGGGTGAATATCTCGCCCTCGGGAGTCTCATCAGAGCTGGAAGCAAATACCTTTACATCCTCGCCCATAATAGCACGGTCCATATACATAATACCTACGTTGCTGATAGCGCCTGCAGTGGTGATCTCCTCAGCGGTAAGCTGAACGTCACCCATAGAAGCTACCATGGTATCGTCGATAATGGTATCCCAGGGAAGCATACACTCAAATGCCCAACCGTTGGTGGTTGTCTTAGCTACGCCCTTAACGTTGTCGGTAATTTCAGCATCGTTTGCGTGAGAACGGTAAACCTTGAATGCACCGCCCTCAAGAAGGCTCATGCAATACCAAGCAGTGAAGTCATCATTGCTTACCATACCTGCATCAAAGCAAGCTGCAAGGGGGTCGATGCCGAGAACAAATACGTCACCGTCATAGCCGTACTCGTTCATACCGGTGTCGTCAGGCTCGCCTTCACCCTTGGAAAGCACCATAGTGGGATCAGCGATGTCGGCTGCTACGTAAAGTCCGCTTGCATCCCAAGCGAAGTATACGTTACCTGTGATAAGGCAACGGCTGGAAGGACCCCAGAGAGTAGGCATATTGGTGTAGTCGATAGCCTTTGCATCAGACCAGCCCTCGCCTGTGGAGATGTTGCCGTCAACAGTAGGTGTGTTGTTCTTTGCCACAAGAGAACCAACCTCATTGGTTGCATCATAGAGGTAGGTGTCAAGTGCGCTTAAATCATAAGCAAGAACGTTTACAGATGAAAGTACGAGCATAACTGCGATGAGCATGCATACGATCGTCTTCTTCATAGTTTGTTTCCTCCGTTAATTTAAATCAAAGTTTAACTGCTAACATTATATCATCTTTATGTAAAATATACAAGTCCTAAAATTGAATTTTTATAAATAAAGACGGCTCGGAGAAAAGACTCTGAGCCGTCTTATGTTTATTTGATATTCAACTTACTTGTTAAGACCTCTGAAATCGTCAAAGCCCTTGAACATTACGGTAGCCTGCGCTCTGGTAGCTGTGCCGTTAGGATCAAGATATGTCTTGCCTTCCTTTGCAGTACCGGAGATAAGACCTGCTGCAACTGCCCATTCCATAGGAGTCTTAGCCCAGTCAGCAACCTTATTTGCATCGGGGAATACAGACAGATCCTCGCTGCCTGTGATGTCAATGCCGTTCTTCTCGGAGTATACGTAGAAGAATCTTGCAACCTGTGCTCTGGTTACAGAATTGTTAGGACCGAACTTGGTAGCACTGAGACCGCTGGTATAGCCCTTTTCAACCGCCCAGCATACAACCTCGTTGAACCAGTGAGATGTCTTAACATCCTCAAAGCCTGCATTGGTCGTGTCGTACTGTGTAAGATCAACACCGTCAAGCTTAGCAAGAAGTGTAAGGAACTGAGCTCTTGTAAGTGTACCGTTGGGAACGAACTTTCTGTCGCCCATACCGGAAGCGTAACCGCGCTTTACACAATAAACAACGGAGTCGTAGAACCAGTGATTTTCCTTAACATCGTCAAGCTCGTGTACATATTCCTTGAGGGGAAGCTTACGGCTGTCTACCATCTCACCGCACTCAACACAGCTAAGTGTCTCTTTACCGTGCTCAAAGTAAGTAGACTCGCTCTCTACAACCCACTCCTGTGCAGGAGTATGTGTGCCGTTAGCAGGAACAGCCTCAACGTTTACAGCCTCACCGCAGAATGTGCAGAACTGTGCCTTCTCACCGTCAACGGTACAGGTGGGAGCCTTGATATCAACCCAGTTGTTACCGCTTACATCCTCGTGAGTGTGAGGAGGATCAAGGGGAAGGAGCTCGGTGTAGTCATCGTTCCACTGAGTGGACATTGCATAGCCGTCAAACTCAAGTGCAGACTCGCCGCAGATGGAGTTGATAACAAAGGAGGAAGCAGAAAGGCTCTCAGCAGAGTTATCGGGGTTAGCAAGGATGGGAGAATGTGCTGCTACAACAAAGCTGTAGATAGCATCACCGGACTGGCTGTTTACGATATCACCCATATCAAAGATGTTAGCGTAGTTTTCCCAGTCGATGTTAAGACCTGCAGAGAGGTACTTGTTGCCTGTTTCGGGATCGAGCTCGTAGAATGTCTCAAATGTGATAGGATCGCCCATCTTGATGGGGAAGTCAAGGTATACTACCTTGTCACACCAGTGGTTACCACCGCTTCTGCAAGACCAGAATACGATATCGTAGTAACCGTCATCGGGTGTACCCATAGGATTGCCGTTAAGAGGCATGTAGTCCATAAGAGTGAAGGAGATAGTATGCTCCTTGATCATATCGGTCTTGGTTTCTCTACCCCAGATGTTACCGTAACGGTAAACCTCGTTTGCAACGATACCTGTATAATACTCAGGAAGGTTCTTGGTATTGTGACCTGCAGCGTACTCTGTAGCATAGTTGTACTTGTCGTACATATTGGTAAGAGCAAAGCTAAGGGATTCAGGATATACCTCTGCAAAGTTCTCGTTAAGAGCAAGAGGTGTAATGGTAGCATTGAAGCCGTTGATAGATGTCTTGTGCTTGTTGATAGCCTTGGTAACTGTATTATAGGAAGCGTTAAGTCCTGTCATGAGAGAGTAGTCCTTAACAACGATAGATCCGTCATCCATGATCTCAGCGTCAACCATGAACTCCTCTTCACCTACAACTGCACTCATGCCGTTGGTAGCGGTGATCTCCCAGTCCTCGATAACATTGTCAACACCGCTGAACTTGTAGCTCTTGGTCTCGGAGTAATCGCATCTGGTACAGTCACTTGTCTTGATACCGTCAGCCTCGGGAGTAGCAACAGTGGTAACATACCAGTCATCCATCTTGTGACCGAGCTCGGTTACCCACTTATCGGTATGCTCATCACATCTGGAGCAGTCCTTAACCTCACGGCCCTTCTTGGTACATGTGGGGTCATAAGACTTCTCAGTGTCGAGAATCATATCGTGGCCGAGAGCAGCAATACGCTCGGAATATACGTTACCGCAACCGCAACGGAATACCTTAGCACCGTCCTCGGTACAGGTAGCGTCGATAGTTTCGGAATCATACTCGTGTGTATGATCTGCGGGGAATGCTTCACCCTTCCAGTCTGCTGCGGGAACGGTGTTGATGTAAGAAACTGTGTAATCACATGCGTGATCGGGGAGGTACTGGTCCTTGATAGAAACCGCACCTACAGTGAGGTAACCCTCGGATGCTTCCTTAAGACCGGTGAGGTCAACGTCCTGTCTTGCATAGGTCATGGAGTTGAGATAGTTCTCAGTCTTGTTTTCGTAATCTTCCTTAGTGAGTGCACGATGGCTGGTGCCGTCAACAAATGCATCGGGATAGAAAGCAACGACAGGAGTCTCAACGCTGTCGCCCTCTACTCTCTTACCCTTGTAGTAGTCGGTACCGTTGATGTTAACGATGTAGCCGTGTGTTTCATCAGCTCTTACGTTAACTACGAGACCGTAGGTAAGGTCGATCTCCATGTATCTGGAGGAGATACCGGAAGAGTCACCGAGAGCTGTCTGGGGGTTGTTTCTTGCGCTGAATGTCCAACGGTAACCGGGGTGACCGTCGTTCTGATTTACGTATGAACCGTCGTAATAAACGATGTTAACACTGGAAGCGGTCTTGGAGCCGTCGTACTCACCGTAAACGTTGGTTACGGAAATGTAGAGAGACTTACCGTTAGTGGTGCTTGCCTTGGAAGCAGGAACACCGGGGGTAGCACCCTCGATTGTGGGGATGAGGTGACGAAGAGCGTTTGCATATGCCTTTACCGCATCGGAAAGACCGGTGGTATAGCTCTTAGAAACTTCATCAAAGCCTGCAAGAGCCTCGATGGGATCCTCATGCCAAAGAACACAAAGGCTGTTAGAGGAGTTGTTGGAGTCGATGGTGAAATCGAACTGATCGGGCTCGATAACTACGGTAAGACCGTCAAGCTGGGTCTTAGCCTTAGAGGTGATAGCGGACGCACCGTATGCACCTGCAAATTCAGCATAGCTTGCTGTATGAACGGATACACCGCCTTCGTTTTCAGCGAAGGTGAAGCCGTCTGTCTTGATCTTGTAATCGTTGCTCTTGGGAGCAATGATCGCGTGAGTGGATGCAGAGTACTTACCAGCCAAGGTATTCCAGTTGGTAAGCTCGGGGGTCTCGGCAGTTACGAAGATACCCATGGGGATGATCATCGCACATGCAAGGAGAACCGCGATAACTCTCTTGAAGTTGTTCATGTTTTGCCTCCTAAAAAATGGAATGTAAAATTATATTATCGGATGCAGGTCTTCCCTGCATCCGAAAATTTCAAAAATTGATTAACCGTTAATGCCGCGGAAATCGTCGAAGCCCTTGAACATTACGGTAGCCTGTGCTCTGGTAGCTGTGCCGTTGGGATCAAGATATGTCTTGCCTTCCTTTGCTGTACCTGAGATAAGCTTTGCTGCAACTGCCCATTCAAGAGGAGTCTTAGCCCAGTTCTGTACTGCATTTACATCGGGGAATACAGAGAGATCCTCGCTGCCTGTGATGTCAATGCCGTTCTTCTCGGAATATACATAGAAGAATCTTGCAACCTGTGCTCTGGTTACATTATTGTTAGGACCGAACTTGGTTGCGGAAAGACCGCTTGTGATACCCTGCTCTACTGCCCAGCATACAACCTCGTTGAACCAGTGAGCTGTCTTAACATCCTCAAAGCCTGCATCGGTGGTGTCGTACTGAGTAAGATCAACGCCGTCGAGCTTTGCAAGAAGTGTAAGGAACTGTGCTCTTGTAAGCTTGCCGTTGGGAGCAAAGGTGGTATCATTCATACCGGAAGCATAGCCTCTCTTTACGCAGTACTCAACAGAGGTGTAGAACCAATGGTTTTCCTTAACGTCACCAAAGGGATTTGTGTACTCAAGTACAGGAATCTTCTCTTCAGCCATAAACTCGCCGCATACGGAGCAGTTCTGCTGCTTGAGACCTTCTGTGAAGTAATCAGCTTCGTTCACTACGGTCCACTCGGAGCTCTCGTCGTGGCCTGTTGCCTCGATCTCTGCTGTCTCGATAACGTGCTCGTTGCATCTTGTACAAACGAGATCCTTGGAGCCCTTCTCGGTACAGGTAGGCTCAAGGGTAACTACCCATTCGCCGTCGTCGTGACCCAGTGCAGGAACCACAACGGGATCACCGAAGGTAGCCTCACAAAGTGTACAAGTGCTCTGGCTTATACCATCCTCGATACAACCGGGTGCGACAACCTCCTTGAGAGTCTTGTTATGAGCCTCGGGATCAATTGCGATAGCCTCTGTCTCGATAACAAGCTCGCATACCGTGCAACTAAGGGTCTTGGTTCCCTCTGCAACACAGGTTGCAGGCTTGGTAACTACATACTCGTCTGCGGGAGTATGGTTGCCGGTTGCGGGGAGCTTGGTGGTGGAAAGCACCTTGCCGCACTCAACGCACTTGGTTTCTTCCTTACCGTCCTTACCGCAGGTAGGTGCCTTGGTAATCTCGGTCTTGGTTTCGGGGTGCTGACATGCAACCTCACCCGTCCATGTAGCCGCGTTGTGTGTATTGATCTTTGTTACTGTGAAATCACAGTTGTTGACTGTAACATTGGTACCGGTAGCACCAACGGTGAGGTAACCCTCAAAGTTTTCACCGAGACCGGAAAGATTGATGTTCTTTGCCGCATAGGTCATAGAATCGGTGTAGTTCTTTGTGAAGTTGTCATAGTCATCATCCTTGAGAGCGTAGCTGTTGTACTCTTCGCCCGCAAAGGTCTTCTGAGAACAGTCGGGATAGTAAGCGATGTATGTAGCATCGTAGTAATCCTTACCGTTAACAGAAACGATATAACCGTGAGTCTCGTCTGCTCTTACCTCAAGCTTAAGACCCTTAGAGAAATCGATGCTCTCGAATCTCTGGGTAATACCGGAGTGGTCGCCGTTAGAGCCCTCGGAGGAGTTTCTTGCAGAGAATACCCATCTGAAGCCGTTGTGACCGTCGTTCTTGTTAATGTAGTTGCCGTCATCATAAATGATAGCTACAGCGGTAGCAACATGATCCTCGGTATTTGTAACATTCTGGTTAGAAACAGTAACTGTAAGAGACTTACCCTCAAATGAACCAAGTCCGCGAAGACCGTTGGACATAACCTCAACTGCATCGTAAAGACCTGTGTCAAAGCTTGCAGACTCAGCGTTGAACGCAGCAACCTCGGTTATGGGATTCTCCGATATAACGAAAGAAATGTTGGTGGATGCGTTGTTGGAGTCACACATCATGGTCAGATCGTCGGGCTTGAGCTCAACTGTAAGACCGTCAAGGGGAGTCTTATTCTTGGAAGCAACTGCTGCTACGGAATAAACACCGGCGTTTTCCTTATATGTAGCAGTGTGAACCTTAATACCGCCGTTTTCGTCAGCCTTGTAATCAAAGCCGGTGGTTCTTATAGCATAACCGTCACCCTTAGGTGCGATAACGCCGTTTGTACTCTTGGAATACTTTGCTGCAAGGGGAGTCCAGCCTGCTGCTACTGTTTCGTCAACGGTCAGGGGTTCTGCCGCAGAAACTGCTACTGCACACATGGAGAATATCATTGCAACTACGCAAAGAAATGAGATGATTCTCTTGGTAAGTTTCATATACTTGCCCTCCTATTTATTTTCGTATACATTATAGCACGGATATAAGATAAAAGAAAATGTTATTATTTAATCCAAAAAAACGACTATTTTTAATTTTCTTTGTGTATAATGCATATATTTGTACAAAGAATTTCGGATATATTAACAAAATCCTCCTATTTATTAATCTTTTGTACACATACCCCCGCAAAACGGATCATACCCTTCTGTTTTTAATTTCAAAAAGCGACATTTTTTGTTCATATAAGAGAAATATATGAACAGTAAACTGTTTATAACGACAAATTTCAAAAAGAGGTCCGCCATGCCGACAAATATCCACAAGGAATACATTTCTCTTTTACCGAACAGACACACAGAGCTGGCAAGTGTGCTTATAAATAACAACAAGCGATCCGAGGTCAAAAACAATATATCGGTGTTCCGCACCGACGCCGACGCATCTCATGAGCTATTTACGCATAACAGCTTTGATATCCTCTATGCTCTCGACTGTGAGGCTGAGGTGGAGATATGCGGAAAAACGCTGAAAATGAAGCGGTATAACATCTTATTTATCGCTCCCGAGGTTCCCTACCGTGTTTCGGTCAGCGGAAACTGCATTATGCCGGTTATTTCGGTGGAAAAGAAGATGGCTTATACCCATTTTCACCGTATAAGCATACTTGACGGTGTGCTGTCAGGCTTTTTTGCCGATGCAATGTGGGGAGAGCTGTCCTCCGACCATCTTCTTTTTACCTCTCTGTCCGGTACAGGAGTGGAGTCGGTGGTAAATATGCTCATTACCGAAGAACTGCAGGACAACCCCAATTCCCGATTCATAAAAACTCAGCTTCTTATATGTATGCTCGGGTATCTTTCCGCACAGCCCGTATCTGCATACGAGCTTTCAAAGAACAAGATAACCAGAAGCGAACAGATATCAAAGATACTTACCTTCGTTCAGGACAACTACCGTACCGTAACTCTTGAAAAATTGGCGGAGCATTTTCACTATACGGTGCCTTATGTAAGTAAGTTGGTAAGAAGTGCGACCGGACTTACCTTTACCGAGATCCTCAGAGAGATAAAATTTGACGTATGCCGTTCTTTGCTTCTTAATTCGGATCTTAAAATAAATAAAATAGCCGAGGTCGCAGGCTTCCAGAACACCGACCACTTCAACCGTGTATTTAAAAAGCATATGGGAATCACTCCCACAGAATTTAAGAAGAAGAAAAGTATTGACAAGTGATTTTGTGTAATATATAATAATGGTATAAACGATTTTATTTACGAAAGGAATTTTATCATGGAAGTAACAAAGGATTCAATCGTAGGCGACGTCCTCGATTTTGATAGTGAGACCGCTCAGTTCTTTTTTGAGATAGGCATGCATTGTCTCGGATGCCCTGCATCCCGCGGCGAGAGCATCGAAATGGCTTGTGCAGTTCACGGTCAGGATGCTGACGCTCTTGTTGAAAAGATCAACGAGTTCTTAGACTCCAAGAAGGCATAAGAAAAAAGGCGGGTGTTCCCGCCTTTTTTGATGCCGAACCGACTTGCGCTGCCGGTGGCAGAAGAAGCAAGTCGGTGAGGACGGCAGACACCCAACGAACACAAGCGACTTTAGAAGCGATGTGTGAGTTGTTGGTGTCAACGAGCAACACCTACGAATTCATTTCATTGCGTATACAACTATGAATTACAAATTAAACAAACGATTATTATGCGCTGCATCATTTGTTGAACGCGGTGCTTCGGTGGCGGATATCGGTTGTGACCACGCATATCTGCCCATATATCTTATAAAGGAAAATATTGCACGCTCCGTTGTTGCCTGCGACATAAACGAAGGTCCCTGTGAGACCGCAAGAGATAATATCCGCCGCCAGGGCTTAAGTGATGTTATAGCGGTGAGGTGTACCGACGGACTTGCAGGAATTGAGGATTTTGCTCCCGATGATATCGTTATCTGCGGTATGGGTGGAGATCTCATCTTCCGTATAGTATCCGAGTCCGGTTATACCAAATTTAAAAATCCCTTACTTATTCTCCAGCCTATGACGAAGGTCTCAGAGCTTCGCTCTTCTCTGCTCCGGGCGGGTTATAATATAGAAAGGGAAGCTCTCGTATACGACGACAGGCTCTATGAGGTCATAGTATGCCGTTATGACGGTATAAAAAGAGCGTGGAGCGAGACCGAACTGCTGACAGGCAGATACCTTGACAAAAACGATCTGTACAAGGCGCATATCGATAAGCTGATAAAGCAGTATATGGTTATTATCGAGGGTAAGAAAAAAGCAGGTCTTGATATATTAAAAGAAGAAAAATTACTTGAGGAGCTTCAAAATGAAGGTAACGGAATTATATAAATACTTTGACGAATCTATTCCCTGTGAGCTTAGTGAGGATTGGGACAACGACGGACGTATGCTCATATCCTCGGATAAGGATATTAAAAATGTTTTAGTTGCTTTAGATGTGACCCCTGAGGTAGCTGAGGTTGCCGTAAAGGGCGGATATGATCTGATAGTGACCCACCATCCTCTTATCTTCAAGCCTCTTAAGGGAATAACCGATCCTATGTTTGTTGCACTTATAAAGGCGGAGGTGTCTGTGTTCTCATTTCATACAAGACTCGATACCGTAGAAGGCGGTGTGAACGACTGTCTTGCGGCTGCACTTGGTCTTGAAAACACAGAGTCCTTCTGTGAAATGGGCAGGATCGGTGATATTGATGAAATGCAATTTGATGAATTCGTCATCAAAGTAAAAGAAATACTCGGTTGCGAGAGGGTAAACTTCGTTAAGGGCAAGGATAGCGTCAAGAGAGTCGCCGTACTCGGCGGCGGCGGTAAGGATTTCTGGTCTGATGCGGCAAAGATTGCTGATGCATATATTACCGGTGATATGTCCTACAACACCATGCTTGACGCTCACAAGGCAGGATTTTCCGTGATCGAAGCGGGGCATTTTCATACCGAGTCTCCCGTGCTTGAGCGTATCTGCGACCTTCTGCTTGATGCGGATGGCAGCTTGAATGTTGACATAATGAAATTTTATCCTGTAAATACAATTTAAACTGTTTACAATTTCATATTTTTATCGTATAATAGATTGATATCTACATTTGGAGGATAAACCGTGATAATTCAACTTGAAGAAGCAAAGCGTTCCCTTATATCCCTTGAGCCCGAGCTTAAGGAGCTGGGATCCGCACTTAAAATAGATGCTCTGAACGAAGAACTTAAGGAGCTTGACGAAAAGACCTCTCAGCCCGATTTCTGGAACGATACCGAAAATTCGGGCAAGGTGCTTCAGCGCCAGAAGGCAGTAAAAAGTAAAATTGAAAAATACGAAGCCCTTGTAACCAAGCACGAGGATACAATGGTTCTCTGCGAGATGGGTATTGACGAAAACGACGAATCTGTTGTAGAGGAGGTTCAGGCTGAGCTCAAGGCTCTCACTGCCCTGTCCGAACAGATGAAGATAGAGGTTCTTCTGTCCGGTGAATACGACAGAAATAACGCGATCGTATCCTTCCATCCCGGAGCAGGCGGTACAGAGGCTCAGGACTGGGCTCTCATGCTCTACCGTATGTACACCCGTTGGGGTGAAAAGCACGGTTATAACGTAAAGCTTCTTGACTGGCTGGACGGAGAAGAAGCAGGTCTTAAGAGCGCCACCATTATGGTTGAGGGCGAGAACGCTTACGGTTACTTAAAGAGTGAAAACGGTGTTCACCGTCTTGTTCGTGTTTCCCCCTTCGACTCCTCGGGACGCCGTCACACCTCCTTTGCCTCGGTTGAGGTAATGCCCGAGTTTGACGACGATAACTCTATCGAATTAAGAGACGAAGATCTTGAGATCACCGCACACCGTTCCAGCGGTGCGGGCGGTCAGCACGTAAACAAAACAGACTCTGCTATCCGTATAGTACATCTTCCTACAGGTATCGTTGTAGGATGTCAGACCGAGCGAAGCCAGCTCCAGAACAAGGAGACCGCGCTTAAGATGCTTAAGTCAAAGCTGCTCGAGATCAAGGAACGCGAAAAGCTGGAGAAGATCGAGGACATCCAAGGAAACAAGACCAACATAGAGTGGGGCGCACAGATACGAAGCTATGTATTTATGCCCTATACCCTTGCAAAGGACACCCGTACAGGCTACGAGGACGGAAACATACAGGCTGTTATGGACGGTGAGATCGACGGATTTATAAACGCTTATCTCAAGCAGAATGCAAATAGTTAAGGAGAAATAAAAATGTTAAAGAAAACTAAGTTTTTTGTGGGTATTACCCTTTTAGTTCAGTCTGTAACATTTCTGACTATCTTCGTAATACTCTGGGCAAAGCAG
>JAFQHD010000163.1 GCA_017398145.1 Clostridia bacterium | reverse complement strand
GAACAACACACCCGACACAAACAACGAAGCAGTTGATACCGAAGAGATCGTCGGCGACGATACCGATGACGTTCCCGCAGCAGACGGTACAAGCGTAGCACAGACTCTCGTATCCGAGTTCAAGACTCTCGCAGCCGACACTTCTCTCAACGCACAGGCAATCGCCGATGCACTTCTCGGTAGTGCCGTACTTTCCAATGTAGGCATGATGGGCACAATGCCTATCGAGGATGTATATCTCTCCGGATTTGATAACTACGAGGTAAAGGGCTTTACCGAGTGCGTTATGTTTTCTCCCATGATCGGCACAATTCCTTTTGTAGGTTATGTATTCACCGTTGGTGACGGTGTTGATGCTGCTGCTTTTGCATCCGATCTTGAAGCAAACGCTAACCTCAGATGGAACATCTGTGTAGCAGCCGATGAAGTTGCAACAGCAGTCGAAGGCAGCAAGGTTATGTTCGTTATGGCTCCTATGTCCTTTGAGCAGGAGAATCCTTCCGATATGGTACAGGATGACATGATCGGCGATATGGGTGACGTTGACGTTCCTGCCGCGTTCGACGGCGAAATGGCAGAATAATCAACATCTACATTAGCTAAAATAAGGGTGCAGAAATGCACCCTTGATTATTAGAGGTTTTTATGCTTTTTTCAAGTATTCCCTTCTTATATTACTTTCTGCCGATAACGGTTATACTTTATCTTATCGTCCCCAAATTTCTGAAAAACACCGTACTGATGCTTGTCAGCTTTATTTTCTATGCATGGGGCGAGCCGAAATATGTCGTAATAATGATAGCTGCGGTTATTGCAAGCTATGTATTCGGTATCCTCACCGAGCGAGACCGAAACAACGGCAGATCAAAGCTATGGTTGATATTGGCACTTTTTGTAGGCTTTGGCATGCTGTGTTACTTTAAGTACGTTGATTTCTTTATCACCAACTTCAATGCAGTAACAGGTATGTCCGTACCCCTTCTCAAAATAGCTCTGCCTATAGGTATAAGTTTCTACACCTTCCAGCTGACAAGCTACAATATAGATGTGTACCGCGGAGATACCAAGGCACAGAAAAATCCTGTTGACCTTGCTGCTTATATATCATTTTTCCCTCAGCTTATCGCAGGACCTATCGTGAGATATACCGATATTGAGATCCAGCTGAAAGACCGTACACATACCGTCGAAAAGGTATCCTACGGTATAAGAAGATTCGTTATAGGTCTATCTAAGAAGATCCTTATAGCCAACGCTTTAGGTGAGCTTTGTGATATATTCAAGGCTTCAGATGACAAATCAGTCATGTTCTTCTGGTTGTATGCTATCGCCTTTACTTTGCATATCTATTTCGATTTCTCGGGTTATAGCGATATGGCAATAGGTCTGGGCAGTATGTTCGGATTCAAATTCATCGAGAACTTTAATTATCCGTATATATCCCGCAGTATAACAGAATTCTGGCGCAGATGGCATATGTCCTTAGGTTCATGGTTCAGAGACTATGTATATATACCTTTGGGAGGAAATCGTGTAAATACTCTTAAATTCATCCGCAACATTCTTGTCGTATGGATGTTCACCGGATTCTGGCACGGTGCGGCCTGGAATTTCATCGTCTGGGGACTTTACTTTGCCGTACTTCTCTTGCTTGAAAAATTCGTATTGAAGAAATTCCTTGAAAAGAACCGTATATTATCTCATATATATGTCCTTTTCCTTGTAATGATAAGCTTCGTAATATTCAATGCAGCCGACATGAAGGAGGCATTCATTTATATCGGCGGACTCTTTGGATATGGTTCTTATTCCATTGTTTCGGCTGAGTTTTTCTACTATCTCAGAAGCTTCGGAGCTGTTATGATCATGGCTGTTATCGGTGCAACACCTATCCCCAAGACGCTGGTATCTAAGCTTAAGATATGCGGATACATCGAGCCTATATTCCTTGCTGTACTCCTTATTCTTTGTACCGCATACCTGGTTGACGGCTCCTTTAACCCCTTCCTGTATTTCAGATTTTAGGAGGCAAGTATGAAAATTAAAAATATTATCACTATTATCCTCCTTTGCGCAATACTGGGAGGCTTCAGCGTATATGCATTCATCAAGCCTCAGGATGCTTATTCGGATGCCGAACGACGAGCACTCGATCAATTTCCCGAGCTTAACACCCAAACTCTCTTATCAGGCTCGTTCATGAAGCAATTTGAGGATTACACCCTCGATCAGTTCCCTTTGCGTGACAGCTTCAGAGGAATAAAGGCTTACGGTGAGAAAAATATCTTTCGTAAAAAGGACAATAATAAGATATTTTCAGCGGCAGGCCACCTCTCGAAGATAGAATATCCCTTAAGCTACACAATGCTCGACAATGCTATAGCAAAGTTCGACAAGATCATTGACAAATATCTTAACGAGTCAAATAACATCTTTTTCAGCATAATCCCCGACAAGAATTACTTTATAGCCGAAAAAAACGGTTATCTGCATCTCGACTATAAAGAAATGTTCGACTATATGAAGTCAAAGACTCCTTACATGGAATATATTGATCTCGTATATACACTCGAGATCGGTGATTATTACTACACCGATACCCATTGGAAACAGGAAAATCTCCCCGATACAGCCTCTGTATTGGCAGAGAAAATGGGCGTAGGTATTCCTGCCGAATATACAGTAAATGACGTGAAAGAGTCCTTTTACGGGGTCTACTGCGGTCAGTATGCTCTCCCTGTAGAGCCGGACAGCATAAGCTATCTTACCAACGAGACGATAGACGGCTTCAAGGTAACGATCTATGATACAGGCAAGCCTGTAGAATCATCTGTATACGATATGTCCAAGATCACATCAAAGGATCCCTACGAGATGTTTCTTTCGGGCGCGGTGGCTGTACAAACCATAGAAAATCCGAATGCAGATAACGACCGCGAGCTTATCATATTCCGTGATTCCTTCGGCTCAAGCATGGCACCTCTGCTTGCACAGGGCTATGCAAAAACAACTCTGCTTGATATAAGATATGTATCAAGCGACATGCTTAGCGCATTTGCTGATTTCAAGAATGCCGACATACTCTTTATGTACAGCACCATAGTTCTCAACTCGAGCACCTCGTTCAAATAATATTATTAAGGAACGGTTAATTCCGTTCCTTTTTATATTGACATATGAAAAACAAAGGATTATAATATATTTTATTGTAAACTACTTTGGAGGAATATATATTATGAAATGGACAGGTCTTAATGAGCTGCGCGAAAAATACCTCAACTTTTTTGAGTCCAAAGGACACTTAAAACACAAGAGCTTTCCTCTTGTACCTATCAACGATAAATCTCTCCTGCTTATCAATGCAGGTATGGCACCCTTAAAGAAGTACTTCACAGGCGAGGAAGAGCCTCCCCGTCACCGTATGACTACCTGTCAGAAGTGTATCCGTACGCCCGATATCGAGCGTATCGGTTATACCGCCCGTCACGGCACCTTCTTTGAGATGCTGGGTAACTTCTCCTTCGGTGACTATTTCAAGACCGAGGCTATTCATTGGGCATGGGAGTTCTGCACAGAGGTGCTTGAGCTTCCCACAGACAAGCTCTGGGTAACTATATACGAAAATGACGATCAGGCATTTGATATTTGGAACAAGGAGATCGGCGTTCCTTGTGAGCGTATCGTCCGTCTCGGTAAAGAAGACAACTTCTGGGAGATCGGTTCAGGTCCCTGCGGTCCCTGCTCTGAGATCTACTTTGACCGCGGTCTTGAGTTTGGCTGCGGCTCTGACGACTGTAAGCCCGGTTGTGACTGTGATAGATTTATGGAGTTCTGGAATCTCGTATTCACACAGTTCGACGGAGACGGTGAAGGCGGATACGAGCCTCTTGCTAACCCCAACATCGACACAGGTATGGGTCTAGAGAGACTTGCATGCCTTATGCAGGGTGTAAACAACCTCTTTGAGGTAGACACCATTCAGAATGTTATGACCGCCATCAGCGAAAAGGCGGGTGTTAAGTACGGTGAGAACAAGGATTCAGATATCTCCCTCCGTATTATCACAGACCATATCAGAAGCACCACATTCCTCGTTTGTGACGGCGTAGTTCCCACAAACGAAGGCAGAGGTTACGTACTCAGAAGACTGTTGCGCCGTGCTGCACGTCACGGCAGAATCCTCGGAATCAAAGGTACATTCCTCACCGACATCGTAGCAGTTGTAGCTAAAGAAAACCTCACCGCTTATCCCGAGCTTACCGAAAAGCTTGACTATATACAGAAGATCATCGGCAACGAGGAAAACAAGTTTGCACAGACTATCGACTCCGGTCTTGCACTTCTCAACGATCTTATCGACGAGACCAAGAAGGCAGGAAGTACTACCCTTTCCGGTGAAGGTGTATTTAAGCTCAACGATACCTACGGCTTCCCCATCGACCTTACCCGTGAAATCGCATCCGAAGCAGGACTTGCAATCGACGAGGAGGGCTTCAAGAACTGCCTCAACGAGCAGAAGGAGCGTTCCAGAGCAGCAACCGCAGCTCTCGGCGACTTCGGTTGGGTTGGCGAAAGCTTTGATTTCCTTGAGGGTGTTGCAGAGACTGTTTTCACAGGCTATGACGAGCTCGTAACTGAGGCGAAGGTAGTAAAGATAGTTGACCCCGAGACAAACTCCGAGATTGACAACGTAACCGAGGGTAAGGTGCTCGTTATCCTTGACAAGACTCCCTTCTACGGCGAAGGCGGCGGTCAGGTCGGCGACCGCGGTTCGATCAAGACAGACAACCTTGTAGTTAAGGTAAACGACACAAAGAAGCACGACGGCGTATATATGCACGTAGCTGAGGTTAAAGAAGGTATGATCTCTGTAGGTGATACCGTTACCGCATCTGTATGTGCAAAGCGTCGCGGTGCTATCGGACGTAACCATTCCTGCGTGCATCTGCTCCAAGCAGCGTTGAGACAGGTGCTTGGCACCCACGTTGAGCAGGCAGGTTCATATGTTGATGATAAGAGACACCG
>JAFQHD010000162.1 GCA_017398145.1 Clostridia bacterium | reverse complement strand
TAACTATCAGAATATTATCTGCCGTAATACTATCGGTTCATCCGTGCTTGCGAACAACGCTTCCCTCTCAACCACCAAAACGGACAAAACGAGGCACGGCTACGGAACGAAAAGCATACGGCGTATAGTTGAGAAATACTCCGGTCTTCTGGAATTCAGCGAAGAGGACGGCAGGTTCTGCGTACAGATAGCTTTGCCGGTTGATAATAGTTAAAGTCAAAAACGGGCCTGTTTCAAACAGGTCCGTTTTTACGGTCGTTTATAAGGAGAGTATCGTGAAGTCTGCTCTTGATTTTGGTGTATGAGTTCAAAATCCGACCGCAAATATATTATACACCAATTATTGCCGTTATGTTTGATCTTGGTACCGCTTGTTGGTCAAAAGGTATAAAAGAAGACCGTTAGTTTACGGTCTTCTTTTTCTTCGTACATATAATTATTACTATTACAGCTGCGCTTGCAAGAAGCATTATACCCCAAAAGATTATCCCGTTGTCGCCTGTCATAGGAGAGGTGGAGCCTTGGGGAAGCGGCTTGGTATCCTTATCCTGCTTTGCGGTGGTATCCTTTGTTACCTCGTCGGTATCTGTGGTGTCCTTGTCCGACACGGTGGGCATATATGTATTAATAAATGTAAGCTGGGCTTCTCTTTCTGTCTTACCCTCTGCCGTGATGCTTGCTTTGACGTTTCCCATAAGGTCGTCCTCGATCTTGACGGTGACCTTATATTCCTTATCCGAATACGCCATATTTGATGCAGGTGTATCGGGGATTATCTGCTTTACGGTATAGTCTATACTGTTGCCGATATCGGCGGCAGAATAGCTCAGGGTAATGACAGACTCGCCGTTTATATCGCTTGCGGGGAAGGTCTGCACGAGAGTACCGTTCTGGTAAAGTCCGTAGAGATATCCCTCAAGGGACAGCTCTGTATTACCTTCAATTATGGTATCGGCTACTATGGATACCGCATCGTTGCCGCTTACCTCGTAGTCGGAGAAAAAGCTTGTGTGGAGCTGCCACTTATTATTGTTCTTGGCAACTATACCGCCGTTAAAGCCGACGATGCTGTTTATCTCATAGCTTCCGTCCCAGTTGTTATCGGTAACTATCACCTCGAACCAACGGGATACCTTGTCATATCGGACACCGTTGGTCTCCTCGGGGAGCATGGGCATAACACGGTATGAATATACTCCCACCGTCTTGAAGCTCTCAGAGGACATAAAGGCTGTGAAATCAAAGTAGGGCTTGTCCTTGGTAGCTGTAAGCTCTGCCATATCATCCCAGCTCTTTCCGTTAAAGCGCTGGAGTCTGTATGTAAACTCATCTCCCTCAACAAGAGCTCTGCCTGTAAGCTCGATGTCACCCGTTAGCGTTGTGCTGTCTAAAGTAACCTCCTTGGGAGAGTACGTGTTGACAAAGTCCGCGAGATATATTCCTGCCTTATCTACGGTAAGAATGAGCTTGTTATCCTCCTTATCCGAGGTAAAGCCTGCGGGAAGATCCTTTTCCGTTACGGTTACCTCCGTACCTACGGGAATATTCTTAATAAGCTTGCTTTCACCGTGGCGAAGGGTTATATTTTCGGTGCGGTCGCCGCAGCTCACATCAAAGTTGAGTTCGTGATACTTAGGGTCTGCATCATCACCTAAGGGATGCTTGACATCGCAGGTCAATACAAGTGTACCGCTGTCGGAGGGAGGGGTAAGCGTGGTTAAAAAGTCTGCATTGATGATGCTTGATTTTTGTACCGTTAATCTGATATTCTCCGCATCCTTACTGCTGTAATCCTGACCCTCGGTAAGCATTCTGATATCTATCTCTGCGCCTACGGGCAGATCAACGAGATATATCTCGGAGTTCTGCTCTATCTCTACGGTTGTCTTGCCGCCGCTTACGGTAAGTGTCTTCTCACTCTTTTTGTTCTTGTAGCTGACGAGGCGGTATTCTCCGTCGGGAGCGCTTATCTCGAAGGAAACGGGATCAGTTCTTCCCTTCATAGTCTCGTCTGCCGTAACCGAGAGCTTGACGCCCTCTGCCGCCTTAAGTGTAGTCATACCGTTGTTACCGAGGATATAGTCTACATAGTAATCTGCCGCACTGCCGTCAACGCTCTCTACGTTGACGAAATGGCTGTAGGGTACGGTGCCTGTTATGTTTTCGGCTTTAAGATGCTCGTGGTCCTCAAAGAATCGGTACACCGTTCCCTTGGGAATATACCAAGAGCCGCTGTCCGAGCGCTTTGCCTTGGCAAGGCTGCTTTCGGTTATCTCCTCGTAGTGGGGATGGATGACAGCGTTACCGCCGACCGCCTTATCGCTGTATTCATATACATCGTGGTCACGGAAAAATCTGCCCGATTCGTATACGGGAGCGGTATCTCCCTTATAAGGAATATATTCTCCGTTCTTAAGCTCGTATACCGTGGTGTTCTCGGTATAGTAGTATCTCTCATTCTCGGGTGAGGGTGAGAAGAAGGAGACTGTATTCTTGGCCTGTGAGGGGTTAGCGTGGTCCAGATCCTCCATATTCCAGCGGTTGGTGTAGAAGGTATATACGCCGTCCTCTATATGCTCGTATGTGGGATCAACGATACTGTGGACCGTTATATCGTCGATATCCTCCTTTACGCCTACCTCGTAAACAAGACGGATGGGTGTAACGTCCACCTCGTTGTCTGTCTTTGTATCGCCGTCGGTATCTACCGTTATTTTGTTATCCCGTTCAAGGGTGATCTCGCCGGGTTCGTCCGGTGTTCCGCCCGAGAAGGAAACGTTGTATGTAATAACAGGGAGAAGTGCCGCAGGAATACGGAAAATGACCGCCTGAGTTCCTGTTGATATACGTGTATGTACCTGTACAGATACGTACATCATATCCGTAGCCTTGTAGCCGTCGGCAACTGCGCCGGTAAAGCCGTAGGACTTGTTATAGAACACTGCGCCCTCGGGATATACGGTGTCGCTGTCCTTGGCGTGACTGATAAACCTACCGTCCCCATCGGCATACCAGCCGATATAGTTACTGTATTCGCCGGTCTTTGTGTCATAGCTCAGCTGTCCCGCACGGTATGCAAGAGATATAAGCTGCTGGGCTGTGGAAAGCTCGTCTATTCCGAGGCGTTCCATCACCGCCCAGATAAACTCGTTGCCAAGCTCGTTGGGAGAAGAAACAGAGCCGAGGTTTCCGCCTCCGGGAACAAAGTTGCGTGCCAGAGCTTCGCCCGAATAAAGAGCACCTGCAAGACGAATCCCCTTGATATCCTTGACCTCCATATATCTGCCGATATCATCGATAAACTCGATATATCCGCCGAGACGGTCGTCTCCGCCCTCAACGTAGGTGGGGTCGTGAAGAGAACGCTCTATTATCTCTCCTATTACCCTATCAAATTGAGATTCGGTAGGATAATATTCTGTAATAAAATCACGGGACAAACCATCCGAGGGTTTCTTAAAGCTCTTATAGAGGGTCTGCCAGTAACCTCCGTTATCACGGATCCACTGCTTACCCGAGGCAAGCTGCACCGAGGAGCCCGCGGGGGCTGACTCGTAGATATCCCAACAAGCCTCGGTTACTTTTGTATCAAAAAGCTCGGAAACACTTCCCAAGGTATATACAAATGCCTCGTGGTCATAATGCTTCTCTACAGCCGCCTTGGCATATGCGGCAGTAAGCTGCATTGCGAAAGGTACGAGATGGGCGTATTCTTCATTATCTGTCGTAAGATCAGCGGATGAAAGGTCTGAAAAGTTACTTGATGCCACGGTAAATCGGCTCTTTGTCATCATAAGGCATACGGGCAGCCGTTTGCTTCCCGACTGTATTCCCTCGCCCTCGATAGCGGTATCCTCTATAGCCATAAAGAGCTCGTACGCCTTGTACATAGCCTGCTGGAAGTTTTGACACCGCTCTGCCTTCACAAGAGATGAGGAGATACCCAAAGGATACTTTGCTATGGGAAGGATATAAGAATCCCCCTTTGAATATATCACCGCACCTATACGGCTGTGATTGTTTGAAGCAAATATAGCCTGTGCGGCTTTTTCGATAAGCTTTGTGCAGGTCTGTGTATCATTTGACTCGATTATGAGCATAGTATCAGTAGGAACACCCGAATATCCCACTATGTTCATATCCGAAGCAAGAGCGGAAAGAGCAACCGCAAGGTTGCGCTCATCGGTAAGCTCAAAGCCAAGCACCGACGGATCTGTAAGCACGCTCTTGTCCGACCATACCGCGCCTGCGTTACCCGTATGGATCACCTCGTCTCCGAAAAGGTGCTTCCAGTCGTTCAGGGTATGAGGGTCTGCCCTGCGGATATCCTCCTTGTGAGCTGTTATATTAAAGCAAAGTCCGGTTAAGAGCATTGCCGCGCATAGTATCAATGATATTATCTTTTTCATACTGACGTCTCCTCGAAAGAGTATATATTATTGTTGATATTGACATTTTATATCTATATATAGTATACTAATAATATACATATTTTACAAGAGGGTAAAATGAGAAAAATCGAAAAAATCACAAAAAATTGGCACTTTACCGACCTTGACGGTAACAGATACCCTGTAGAAATACCTCATACATGGAACAATATTGACGGTCAGGACGGCGGAAACGATTATAAAAGAGGACGGTGTATTTACGACACCGTTTTTGATGTGCCGAAGGTAAGCGAAGACCAAAGAATATATCTTGAATTCAGAGGCGTAAATGCATCCGCCGAGGTAATGCTGAACGGTGTAAACGTAATGAATCACGACGGCGGATATTCTACCTTCCGCTGTGATATAACAGATAATCTCAAGTCGGCAAACGAGCTCACCGTTTATGTTGACAACTCTGTAAACGACCGCGTATATCCCCAGAAGGCGGATTTCACCTTCTACGGCGGAATATACCGCGATGTATATCTGATAACCGTAAACAAAGATCACTTTCATCTTAACTGTTACGGAAGCAGAGGGATATCGATAGACTCCTATACCGACGGCAGTGTCAAGGTAAAGACCTGGCACGATGTCAAAAACGGTGAGGTCAAGATAACTATACTTGATGCCGAAAATGCTACCGTTGCAGAAGGTGTCGGCGAGGAATGTGAGCTGAAAATAAAAGATGTCCGCCTGTGGCAGGGTATAGAGGATCCCTATTTATACACCTGCAGAGCAGAGCTTTGGGTGGACGGTGAAATAAAGGACAGCATAACAGAGCATTTCGGTGTTCGTGAATTTAAGGTCGACCCGAAGAAGGGATTTTTCTTAAACGGTAAATCATATCCTTTAAGAGGAGTTTGCCGCCATCAGGACCGCAAGGGCATCGGCAACGCGCTGCTTCCCTGCCATCACGAGGAGGATATAGAGCTCATACGCCAAGTGGGAGCGAACACCCTTCGCCTTGCACACTATCAGCATGACCGGTATTTCTACGATCTGTGCGATAAATACGGTCTTATAGTATGGGCAGAGATACCCTATATATCCGAGCATATGCCTAACGGCAGAGATAATACCATATCTCAGCTCAAGGAGCTTATAATACAGAACTATAACCATCCTTCGATCATTTTCTGGGGACTGTCAAACGAGATAACCATCTCAGGAGGCAGACACCGCCGTGATATGCTTAAAAATCACAAAATACTCAACGAGATAGCCCACAGACTTGACCCTAATCGTCCTACGGCCCTTGCCTGCTATGCGGTTTGCTCTCCCTTCAACAGAGTAGCGCATATCACAGATCTTGTAAGCTGGAATCTCTATCTCGGGTGGTATGTCCCGGGACTTTGGTTAAACGAAGTATGGATAGATTTTTTCCATGCGGTATTTCCCAAGAGACCTCTGGGTTATTCGGAATACGGCTGTGAGGCTATGCCGAATCTTCATTCCTCAAAGCCCAAAAGAGGAGACCATACCGAGGAATATCAGGCAATATACCACGAGCATATGTTAAAGTGCTTTGAAAAGCGTCCCTTTATGTGGGCGACGCATGTCTGGAATATGTTTGACTTTGCGGCAGATGCCAGAGATCAGGGCGGCGAGCCGGGTATGAACCACAAGGGACTTATCACCTTTGACCGCAAAACGAAAAAGGACGCCTTCTATCTCTACAAGGCGTACTGGTCAAAGCAGAGCTTCGTCCATATATGCGGTAAGCGGTATGTCAACCGACCCGACAAAGTGACCGAGGTCAAGGTTTATTCCAATCTTGACAGCGTGACCCTCTACGTTAACGGAAAGGAATTCGGCACCGTTAAGGGTGATAAGATATTCAGATTCTCTGTACCTCTTGAAGGCGAGATAAAGCTTGAAGCTGTGTCCGGAGAGCACCGCGACAGCGCCCTTATCCGACACGCAGACAAGCCTGACCCAAGCTATAAGCTTAAAAAAGGCGACGGTAAGGGAGAAAACTGGACAAAATAAATGCAAAATGCAAAATAAAAAATGCAAAATTATGGATAATTTTCTCCCTTAGGTCGAAAATCTTCATCTATAATCTTTTTGTATTATTTTGTTGCTTATACCTATAGTCTTCCTATACCAAATATAATTTAATGGAATTTTTGTTGCTCTAACGCAACAAAAATCTCTTCAATTTTGCATTGTGCATTCTGCATTCTACATTTATATTAAGTTGAGGTTTCTATGACTAACAAAGCGATCAACCGTGCCAAGCTCTATCAGCTTGTACTGTTTCCGTTAAATAACGGTGCTACAAATGTATATTTCGTACTGATACTGAGCTATATCGCCACCTTCGGTGAAAATGTATTGGGACTTTTAGGATTTGCATCAGTCATGGTGACGGTAATGCGCCTCTTTGATGCGGTGACCGATCCCATAATCGGCGCGCTGATGGATAAGACGAACACAAGATTCGGTAAGTTCAGGCCCTTTATGGTCATTGGAAACGTCATAATGGCTCTGTCGGTAATTGCCCTATACGTACTTACTCCCATGATTCCCGATACTGCTATGTGGGCAAGATATCTTGCCTTTACGGTGTTGTATGCGGTATGGGTCATAGGCTACACCTTCCAGACCTCGGTGACCCGCGGAGCTCAGCCTGTTTTGACCGATGACCCGAAGCAGAGACCTCTCTTTACCGTATTCAATACGGTGGGTTCTCTTGCGGGAATGGGAGTTATGCAGTTTATAGGTCCCATACTTGCAGGTGACAGATTTATCGGAGATTTCAACGCCACATGGTTTGCGGTTATGACACCTATCGGTATCATAATGTCTGTGATTTTGACCGTACTTGCCATAATCGGCATATGGGAAAAGGACAATGAAAAGTATTTCGGTCTCGGTGCAAAACAAGAAAAGATAAAGATTAAAGACTATATCTCCATAATCAGATCAAACAAGCCTATACAGAGGCTTATGATAGCAGGCGGCGGATGTAAGTTAGCTTTGGCTATCGCAACAAACGCCAACGTTCTGTGCATGCTCTACGGTGCTATGATGGGTAACTACGATTCCCTATATCTGCCTATGATGGTACTGGGATATGTCTTCTCGGTTCCCTTCTTCCTTCTGACTATACGCACCTCA
Source organism: Clostridia bacterium (assembly GCA_017398145.1). Taxonomy (GTDB): domain Bacteria; phylum Bacillota; class Clostridia; order Oscillospirales; family CAG-272; genus RGIG7300. The sequence continues at coordinate 3,713 of JAFQHD010000162.1, read as the reverse complement.
CAGAAAAAGGGACAGAAGGCGAGCCTTATGAGATACGTTTCGGTTGCCCTTATCTGCTACGTGGGAGTTACGGCACTTCTGCTCTTATGGAAGCAAGGTGTGCCGGCTTTCAATCTATCGCTTATGTCTGACGGAAAGCTGTCTTTAAATCTGTATACAGTCCTCTTTATTCTTCTGTTCGGTGTGGGCTACGGCGCATATTATGCAACTGCCGATATGCCTATACCCATGGTTGCGGATTGTGCCGACTATGAGACCTACGTTTCGGGTAAATTCGTCCCCGGTATAATGGGAACGCTGTTCAGCCTGGTGGATAAGCTGGTTTCTTCCCTTTCGGCTACGGTGGTATCTATCGCCGTTACTATAATCGGCATAAAGGGACTTCCTACCAAGGCTACACCCTATACCCCCGGGATGAATTGGGTAGTTATAGTTCTTTTCTGTATAGTACCTATGGTTGCGTGGGCGGCTACGCTTATCGCAATGAAGGGTTACTCCCTTACGGGTGAACGAATGAAGCATATACAGTCTGTCAATGCCAAGCGCAAAGAGGCTATAGCAGACGGTATGAGCCTTGAGGATGCAATGAAAAGCTTTAAATAACGCAAAATTCAATATTATTGTGAAAATCGGACAGAATTGTCCGATTTTTTCTTTTTAATCGTATTATAAGATATTTTCCGTTCGGGTCATTGCATCAATAATAAGCTTCGCCCCAACGGAAAAACCGTCACAAAAAGCTTCTTGAGTAATCATAGTTATATACTCGTTGACGTTATTGACCAGCTTTTCAAGCTGCTCTTCCTGTTGCTTTGTCAATCCTTCTTCAAATCCTTTAAGAATATGATCTATTAATTCTTCAAGCTGCTCGGCTTCATAATTATTCTTTCCTAAATCGTTGGCAGGTGCAATATTTCCGTTCCATAATTGTGCTATGCTGTTGTTCATAATAGTACCTCGTTTATAATTTTATTATATTATACCACAGTGATACCACTTTTGTCAAGACTGATTTCGTACCACCGTGGTATCTTGAAAATGGTATCATAATGGTATATAATGATACCGAGGTGATAGTATGACTGAAAAAATACAGGTAAATTTAAGATTACCGAAGGAAGTAATCGAGCAGCTTAAAGCAGAGGCAGAAAGACAAAAAAGAAGTTTGAACAATCTGCTTGAGGTTATAATAGACGAATACCTTAATACTAAAAAAGATGAAAAAAATGGTTGATCTAACGTCAACCATTTTTCTCTATCTTTAATTAAGTACAAGCTTTATTAAAGGAACAGAGGTGCAAATACCACTGCAACGATACTCATAAGCTTGATAAGTATATTGAGAGAGGGACCTGCGGTATCCTTCAGGGGATCACCTACGGTGTCTCCGATGACAGAAGCCTTGTGGGCCTCGCTGTTCTTGCCGCCGTGATGACCTTCTTCAACGTACTTCTTTGCGTTGTCCCAGGCACCGCCGGAGTTTGACATACTGATAGCCTGAAGCACACCTGTTAAGGTAGCACCGATAAGCAGACCTGCAAGAGCCTCCTTGCCGAGGGCGGGAATAATACCGACGATAACGGGAGCTGCGATAGCTATGACACCGGGAAGTATCATCTCGCGGATAGCTGCCTTGGTGCTGATATCAACGCACTTTTCGTAATCAGGCTTATCCGTACCTGCCATGATTCCGGGCTTCTGCTTGAACTGACGGCGCACCTCGGAAATCATGTCGTTTGCAGCCTTGGATACCGAGTTAATGGTAAGTGCCGAGAAGAGATAGGAGAGCATACCGCCTATAAGGAGACCTCCCAAGACGTTGGCATCAAAAATATTAATGGTGGTAAGCCCTACCGCATGGGTATATGAAACTATAAGTGCAAGTGATGTAAGAGCCGCAGAGCCTATAGAAAAGCCCTTACCGATAGCGGCGGTAGTGTTACCTACGCTGTCAAGGTTATCGGTTATCTCGCGGACAGAGTCGTCCAATCCGCTCATCTGAGCAATTCCGCCTGCGTTGTCCGCAATAGGACCGTAAGCGTCTACAGATACTATCATACCCACGGTGGCAAGCATACCGAGAGCCGCAAGCACGACACCGATATGTCCGCAATGCTGTGCCGCTTCACCGAATTTACTGTCGGTCATAAGACCGAGGCTGTAGGATACAACGATAACTATTGCTATAACAAGAATAGGCCATACCGTACTCTTCATACCTGCCGCATAGCCGGAGAGAATGTTCGTTGCACTGCCTGTCTCGCCGGATTTTGCTATTTTCTTGACCGTCTTATACTGAGACGAGGTATATATCTCGGTAAGCTTACCTATAAGCACACCTGCAACTATACCGCAAAGAACACAGAGGAAGAAATAAACGTTTTTACTGAAAACAAGGAAGCTTAGACCTACAAAAAGTGCAGAGGATAAATAGGTTCCGATATTTAGGGATACTGCTGCGTTCTTTGTCTTTAAAAGTCTCGTGATGGCTATACCTATAAAGGAAGCAAACAGTCCTCCTGCTACAAGAAGCAGGATATGATATGCCTGAATAACGTTCTGGCTGTCTGCCGCAAGAAGAAGTGCAGCGATGATACAGCCTACGTAGCTCTCAAAGAGGTCTGCGCCCATACCCGCAACGTCACCCACGTTGTCACCTACGTTATCTGCGATAACCGCAGGGTTCTTGGGGTCATCCTCGGGTATACCCGCCTCTACCTTACCTACAAGGTCAGCTCCTACGTCAGCCGCCTTGGTGTAGATACCGCCGCCTACACGGCAGAAAAGTGCTACCGAGCTTGCACCGAGGGAGAAGCCGGTAAGGAGCTGATTAACTATATCCACATCTACGTTTGGATCGATAAGACGCATTATATATGACACAAGAGCCACACCGAAGGCACCGATAGATACCACCAGTATACCCATAACGGCACCGCCTGAGAACGCTATCTTAAACGCAGCGCCCAAGCCCTTCTTTGCGGACTCTGCCGTTCTTACGTTTGATATAACTGCGGTACGCATACCCATATATCCCGCAGTACAGGAAAGTACCGCACCAAAGAGGAAGGCTACCGCTACTCCGAAGCCCAGACCGGGAACAAAGCAGAGAAGTGCAAACATAACAATGAGGAATATGGCAAGTATCCTATACTGACGGTACAGATATGCCATAGCACCGCCCTTTATGTAGGATGATATCTCGTTCATTCTCGGATCATCGATCTTTACCTTTTTTATACCCATGACCAAAAGCACCGAGAGTATAACCCCCAAGGCAGATACGAAGATTACGCTTAAATCGGCATTGATCTTCAATAAGTCAACCATAATTACCTCCAATTATCGTTAAGTGTTAATATTAACACTTATAATGTTAATATTATAACAGCAATCAAGCAGGTTGTCAATATTTTATTAATATTTTAATAATATCGTATCCATAAAATTCGAAATGATAGAAAAAAGAGCAACCTTTCGGTTGCTCTCAGAGTGCTGACAAACTCGGTCTAACGCAAGGTATCAGGATAATAAGACAAATTATCATCGTGACAAAGACAGCAAGCAGAAAGAATAATGGCAAGGGAAACATCGAATTTCCCTCGCCATTCCTTGCTTTTTGCGAAATCCTTCTCTGTCGTACATAGTACGCCGACGAAAAGGATTTCACAAAATATCCCTTCGTTTCTCAGCCTCTGTTCAGATTGATGACT
>JAFQHD010000161.1 GCA_017398145.1 Clostridia bacterium | reverse complement strand
TGTCAAGTAACTCAAATCCTGTCTTGGCAAGAAGTCTTTTAAATGTGCTCATTGAATAACTTTTTTCTCTCTGCTCCTCGTCGTATCTTTCGTAACTGCCGTCCTCGTTCTCGCAGAAAAGGCTTAACACGAAATCGCAGGTCTTATTTCTTTTATTATAATAATTCTGCCACGCAAGGAGTACACCCTCCTCCTCCAACACATAGTCGTGACGGGCATAGCCCTCCTCGAAGCGGTGAGGGGTGTTTACGTCAAAAATGAATATTCCGTCGGGAACAAGATAGTTATGCACGAGAGAAAAGCATTTCTCTACGTCTGCGGTCTTTAAGAGATAATTTATACTGTCAAGACAGCACACACAGGCGTCAACTGTGCCGTAAAGCTCAAACTCACGCATATCCTGACAGAGATAGAGTATCCCCTTGGGATCAACCAGCTCCTCCTGTCTTGCTACCGCGAGCATATCGGCAGAAAGGTCTATGCCGGTCATATCAAAGCCGCGGTCAGCCAGCAGTCTGGTAATCTTGCCCGTACCACAGGCAAGGTCAAGGGCTAACTCGGGCTTTGCTATTCCCTTTTCTCTGATAAGCTTGGTCAAAAAGTCGGCAAAAGCCTCGTAATCCACCTCGGAATTAAGAAGCTCATAATACCTTGATATTACCGAATACTGCTCATTCATCCTTATCTTCCAATCTGTTAAAGACAATATCATAGCCGTCGTTGCCGTACTTGAGAGAACGGTTGACACGGCTGATGGTAGCACTGGAAAGTCCCGTCTCCTTGACTATGGTGGAATACACGGCGTTCTCCTTAAGCATCCTTGCCGCCTTCATACGCTTGCTCATCTCCTTAAGCTCTGCCACGATGCAAAGATCACCGAAAAAGGAATAGCATTCCTCCTCGCTTCGGAGCTTAAGGATACACTCAAAAAGAAAATCTATGTTTTCGTCTCTGATTCTGTCTATCATGTCTACCTCGCTAAAATATTACTGTTTAATATTTTAGCACATTAAAGTCCTAAAGTAAAGAGTTTTTGAATAATAATTTTGAAATATCTTCGGCACTTGCACCGAAAATATATCTCTGTATATCATATTTTGAAAGATGTGCCAAAATATCGGCGTACTCATAACGGATTCCCGTGAGACTGTCGGTAAGCTCGTTTATGTCTCCCACTCCGAAAAAGTCACCTGTGAGGCTTACTTCCTTTATAATACCGCGGTCGGTATTTATATTCGCCTCAACGCTGCCGTAGGAGAAGCGTTCCTTTGCGGTAAGAGTATATTCCTTGCTTCTGCCCCATATCCACTCCCAGGTGGCGAATTTTTCACAACGGAGCTTGGTTATCTCTTGAAGCTCGGTATCCGTAAAGCCTCTTTTAGTTCCCTCGAAATTGGATTCAAGCACAGACATAAACTGCAATACGTCCATATCGGTATCCATAAGATCCTTTATGTTGGCAACACGGCTCTTTACACTTTTGATGCCCTTGCTTTGGAGCTTTGCGGGGTCTACCCTCAGTACTCCTGACACCTTTGACAGATCCGCACAGTAAAGCAGAGTTCCGTGGTGCAGTACCTTACCGTTACGCACGCATTGGGCGTTACCCGAGACCTTTTTGCCATCGATAAGAATATCGTTTCTGCCCGAAAGCTCGGCGCAAAGTCCCATCTTCTTAAGGCTCTCTATAATGGGAGCGGTATATTTTTTGAAATCTATTCCCTTACCGTCAGAGGGGATGATAAAGGAAAAGTTGACGTTCCCGAGGTCGTGGAACACCGCTCCTCCGCCTGTCAGACGACGGGATACGGTTATACCGTGGGTATCTGCATACTCGCGGTCCACCTCGGCATAGGCGTTCTGGTTGTTGCCGATAACAACGGTTCTGTCGTTACGCCAGAGCATAAAAACATCCTCGTCACAGTTATCTATAAGATACTGCTCTGCGGCGAGGTTGAAATATGGGTCAACGCTGTTGTTTTTAATAATAATCATAAGACACCGGAAATATAATGCAGAGTGCAGAATGCAGAATGCAGAATTATGGTCGATTTTCTCCTTTAAGGTCGAAAATCCACATTATATTCATACACATATCTGTATTTTACAATTTGCATCTTTTCTTATCGTTTATATATTTTTTGTTTCTGAAATTTGTTGCATTATACTATAGTTTCAGCAACCATATATAATAAATGGAATTTTTGTTGCACTAAGCAACAAAAATATCCTCAATTCTGCATTCTGCACTCTGCATTTTGCATTTTTGAAACAGGATTTATTCAAATCCTATTTCAAAAAGTTTCTGCATTCTTTCGTTGCGCTCTGTAAGGTAGAGATATGCAAACATGACCTCAAGACCTGTCGCCTTACGGTAATCGGCGGCGGTGGCGTTCTTGGGTTTTGACATGGTATGGTTATTTCTGCCCCGCTTGAACCAGGCAAGCTCATCCTCGGTAAGATGAGGCTCCATGCGGTCAAAGGCCTCGCTCTGTGAGGATGCCTTGACATATTGCAGAGCGATCTTATTCATCTCTCCTGCGTTTGCCATTCCTTTTTTGACCAGGGTCGTCCTTGTTATAAGCTCAAGAACACTGTCCCCGAGATACGCAAGAGCCGAAGGGCTCATTTCGTTAATATTCATAATGATACTCCGAATAATTTGATATTTAGAGTATAACACAAATTTCGGTCTTATGCAAGACCGAAATATCTGTTGATTCCGTTGTAAAGTCCCTGTGCAAAGAGCTGGGGGTTTTGGCTCATAAGAGCCGCGTCTCCCGGATTGGTTATGAAGCCTAATTCAATAAGAGTTGCGGGCATACGGGTACGGCGCAGTACGTACAGGCTTGGTCTGGCAAACACTCCCCTGTCCGGAAGTCCCGTTGTTCCCGTAAGTCCTATAAGTATATCTCTTGCAAACTGCTCTGCAGCACCGCCTAAGCTGTATACGTAGCCCTCGCTTCCGCTTGCTGTAGTTATTGAAGAAGCGTTTGCGTGCAGACTGATGAAATAATCCGCTCCCCAGTTGTTTGCCATATCAACCCTTGCTCTGAGGCTCTCGGCATTGGTGGTTCCGAGCTGTGTTTCGGGACTGGGACGTGAGAGCATTACCTCGTAGTTAGGGTCAGCGTCAAGTAAAAGTGCCAGCCGTCTGCCTATCTCGTAGGTAAGATCCTGCTCACGCAGTCCCTGTCCTTCTGCTCCCGCGTTGGGGTTTCGGGGATTGTGTCCCTGGTCTATAAAAATTTTTATCGCCATATTATTACCTCCGTATTTACATTTTATTCGGCTTGTGGTAAAATGGTGACATGGAATTTGTAAAGATAAGAAGATTACTCAGCTATGCCCGACGCTGTGTAGACGATTATAATATGATAGAGGACGGCGACAAGATCGCCGTAGGACTTTCGGGCGGTAAGGATTCGGCGGCTCTGCTCTGTACCCTTCGTGACCTTAAAATATTTTATCCGAAAAAGTTTGAGCTTATGGCGATAACCGTGGATATGGGCTTTGAGGGTGCGGATTATTCAAAAGCGGAAAAATTCTGCCGTGAGGCAGGAATAGAATATGTGGTGAAAAAGACCAATCTTGCAGAGGTCATATTTGATATAAGAAAGGAATCAAACCCCTGTTCCCTCTGTGCCAAGATGCGCCGCGGCATATTAAACGAAGCCGCCCACGATCTTGGCTGTAACAAGGTAGCTCTGGGACATCACTTTGACGACGTGGTGGATACCTTTATGCTCAATCTTATCCACGAGGGACGTATAGCGTCGTTTTCGCCTGTAACCTATCTTTCAAGGACTGATATCACGGTCATAAGACCGCTTAGCTACTGTCCCGAAAAGGATATAAAATACTTCGTAAGGCATAACGATCTTCCCGTTTCTCCCAGTCTCTGTCCCGAGGACAAGCACACAGAACGGGAAAATATGAAGCAGATGATAGATGACCTTGACCGCCAGTTCAAGGGTGTACGCCACAGAATTTTCGGCGCATTGCAGAAGCAAGACATATCAGGTTGGGGGAAAGAAAAAAGCAGTTCTGATTGAACTGCTTTTTGTGTTATCATTTCTCCATCATATGAACGTTGATATGATCATAGGTCATACCGATACCGTCGGCATCAAAGCCTACCTTGATCTGTTCGTTTAAGGCAAAATATACGTCCCAGTATTTTTCGCTCTTACACCATACACGTACATCGTAGGATATGGCGCTGTTACCGTATTCCTTGACACCTACGAAGGGTTCGGGGGCAGTTTCGATATTCGCCACCTTGCCGAAGGACTTGGTAATACTCTTGCGTACGTCTTCTGCGGCATGATCGTAAGAAGCGCTGACAACAAGATCAACACGGCGCATATCCTCACGGGTGTAGTTGATAATGTTTGAAACGCTGACCTCGTGGTTGGGGATATAAATAGTCTTGTTGTCGGGGGTCAGAAGTGTCGTGTGCATAAAGCCTATGGTCTTGACCACTCCGCTCTTGCCTGCTATCTCGATAAAATCACCGCCGATAAAAGGCTTGGTAATAAGAATAACGAAACCGCTTATCAGGTTAGACAGAAGATCCTGTACCGAAAGGGACAAAGCCAAGCCTGCGATACTGAGTACCGCCACAAGGGAGCTTACGGGTATACCGATAAAATCACAGGAAATGATGATAGCTATAAAATAAAGTCCTATCCTTGCAACGGTAACGATAAAGCCAACTGCGGAATTATCAAGCTTAGACTTCTCGCCTGTCTTGCGTACTATGCCGAGGATAACCTTGATAACTACCGCACATATGAGAAATACGACTATGGCAATAAGAATATTGCCTACGGTAAGCTCGCCCTTACCGAAATTCAGAATTTTTTTGATAGTATCCATATTTTACTCCTTTCAGGTAAATGCTATATCAGTGTTTGATATCTTATATCTGGGGGCGGCTAAGATATGCTCCATAGCCTCTGCCCACTTTTTATAGTGTTCGGTGGTCTTGTGAAACTCTATCGCCTCTTTGTCACGAAAAACCTCGTAAAGTGTGAACTTGGTGGGTTCATCGGTGTTCTGAAGAACGTCAAAACGGACGTTGCCCTCTTCCTTAATTGAATTTTCGTGGTTGTAGCGGCATATCTCGATCATCTCGTCGATATATTCCTCTTTTGCTTCAAGCATTACAAGATTTACTATCATTTTGTATACTCCTTATATATTTAATAATATCAATTATCTGCCATATTACCGTAAGACAAAGAAGTCCCAACAGTATATAGAACAGATAGCTTTCGTTCATTGTTTCAAATGCGGCACAAAGTGTTGCATATCCTACGCTTACCGAACTCAGCACCGTTGTTGCGGGGGTATAAATATCAAGCAGTGAGCCTATGGCATACACCAGACAGAGTATGGGGGCTATGGCACATACAACTATCCTGTCCATCAAGCTGAAATTAATTATAAAATAACCTGCATATCCCGCAAGCAGTATAAACGCAAAGGTCAGTATGATACCGAAGGTGATATTGAGCCAGCTCTTGAGGCTCTTTTTCTTTATGTCCTTTACGACTGCCGTTATACAACAGCTCATAAGAAAAAAGGCAAAGGCTGACGTGGTTATTGCCATTTCCGCCCCGTCAAAGAGCTTATAAAGTCTCGGCACCGCTATAAAGTAACAGCAGGTCAAAAGCACCGACAAAAGACTGAAACGGGAGAGAGTCGGGCTTAACGTATTTGAGAGCCAAAGGGATATCGGCAATATCACCGAGGGCAAAAGCATAAAGCTCCAGAGCACTCCCTTAAGCTCCGTGCTTATACCCGTGCGAAAGCTGTATGGGGTATAGCACCGCACCGCTATATACGCAGCGGCAACAAACACCGCTGACAAAAGACCCAAGACTATATATACAAAGGATCTTTGAAGCCTTGTGTTCTCATCCATTTTGTGCTAATGCCTTGTCGATGGCACGGGCAAGCTGGTCACCGCAGGAGGTGGACTTGAAGCCGCAGGTATTGCCGGTCAGAAGCTCTGAAACCTTCCTTGCATCCATGCCCTCGCAGAGCTTGGATATAGCCTTAAGATTGCCGTCGCATCCGCCTACAAAGCGGATGTCCTTTACCTTGCCGTCCTCGATGGAGAAATATATCTCTCTTGAGCAGGTTCCCTGTGTTCTGTATGAATAATCCATCGTTATCTACCTCTTTCTTTAAATATATCTGTTAAATCATTTATAATATCGTGGGGGAGCATTGTCTGTATTGACAGCCGCTTGGCACATCTATCTGCAGAAGCACCGTGAAGCACCACTCCGCATACCGCAGCATCATAGCTTGACATTCCCTGTGCACGAAATGATGCTATCATCCCTGCAAGCACGTCTCCGCTTCCGCCTCTGGCAAGTCCGGGGTTACCGAAACGGCTTATGGCTGTTTCTTTTTCGGGAGAAGCTATAACGGTTTCGTAGTCTTTCAAGACCACCATGATGTTATGCCTATCGGCAAAGTCTCTCGCGTAGCTTTCGGGATCTGATTTTATATCACATATGCTTATTCCCGTAAGGCGGGAAAACTCGCCTATATGGGGAGTTATAACGGTATCCTCGGGGATATCCTCTGCCGTAATATTATTAAGTCCGTCGGCATCAAGTATCATAGGTACAGAACAGTTTTTTACTATGTCCGCGACCCTTTCATCCTTACCCAGCCCGCAGCCGCAAAGCAGAGCCGTGACCTTTGGTATATAGGTAATGTCAAGTTCTTCCCTCGGAAGAAAGGTTGCCTCAGGCAAAGCTGTCGCAACAGCCTGTATTACCTCCTCGGTACTGCATACCGTGAGAATACCCACCCCTGTACGAAGCGCTCCCATAGAGGAAAGCACAGCAGCACCTCGGTAATATTTACAGCCAACCACAGACAGAAGTCTGCCGTAGCTTCCCTTGTTTGAATCCTTTGCCCTTACGGGCAGGATGTCAAAGACATCGTTTAGTGTTAATTCTTTCATATCTGTATTTTAGCATATGAAGTGTGAAATTTCAATACCACTTGAAATTATTATTGATTTGTTATAAAATAAATATATGAAGACTACACGACCGGATTATTATGATAAATTCAAATGCATAGCCGACCGCTGTCGTGATTCCTGCTGTATCGGATGGGAAATTGATATCGATCCCGAAACGCTTAAGATATATGAGCATGAATGCGGCACTCTCGGCGAAAAGCTGAAAAAGAATATTAAAGACGGCTCATTCGTTCTTACAGAGGATGAGCGTTGCCCCTTCCTCAAGGCAGACGGACTCTGTGAGCTTATATGCCGCAAGGGTGAGGGATACCTCTGTGAGATATGCGCCGAGCATCCGCGCTACTATGAGCACTGCGGTGAGCATCTTGACATGGGTATAGGGCTTTGCTGTGAGGAGGCTTGTCGGCTTTTGTTCTGTGAGAACAAGCCTCTCGGCTTTATAACCGAGGGTGAGGGTGAGCTTGATGATGAGACAGCAGAGCTTCTGCAATTAAGAAAAGAGCTTACAGATAAGATACAGGATGAAAGCAGCGATCTTGAGAAAATGTTCTTTTCTCTTGACGGTGAAATATTCGAGCTGTGGGACAGCTTTGAGCCTTATGATAACAGGTGGACAAAAACCTCTGCATATATTAAAGAGCATTTCGGTGAGCTCGTTTCGCTTGAGTGTGAGTTTAACGTATACATAGGCAAGCGCAGCTATGAATACCGACGTCTTGCCGTTTATCTGCTTCACAGATATTTTATGAGAGCTGCCTATTGCGCACCGTCGGTAATACTGAGAGGTATTTCCCTTTATATGAAGACCCAGTATCTCTGGGATATCTGCGTTTATCATAAAACAGGTAAGTTCGATTTTTGTGACCGTATCGAAACGGCAAAGTATATCTCAAAGCAGATAGAATACAGCGAAGAAAATATAGATGCGTTGTTTTACGGGGTATAATATGGAAATAAAGCCTATAGCACATATAGAAAACGATTTTGACGGTAAATTCGGCGTTCCGAGGCAAAGCGGTCTTGCGGAAGTTCTGTCGAAGATAGTCTTTCAAAAGGAATACCGCGATCCAAACGCTCTGAGAGGTATAGAGGAATTTTCCCATCTTTGGCTTATATGGGAGTTTACCGAGTTTTCAAATAAAGGCTGGTCTCCTACCGTGAGACCTCCGAGACTCGGCGGCAACACACGTGTAGGTGTTTTTGCCACACGCTCCCCTAACAGACCAAACAATCTCGGTCTTACTTTAGTAAAGCTGATACGTGTTGACGGCTGTGAGCTTGTGGTATCGGGAGCCGATCTCATAAACGGCACACCCATATATGACATCAAGCCTTATCTCCCTGCCTTTGAGTCTATTCCCGAGGCAAAGGGCGGCTTTGCGGATAACTTTAAGGATTTTGCCCTTAAGGTAGAATATGATGAAAGCATCTTAAACAAGCTCCCTGAAAATAAAAGAAAGCCTCTGATCGACATTTTGGCAGGCGATCCCAGACCTTCATATCAGGATGACCCCGATAGAGTTTACGGATTTGGATATGGTGGATATGAGATCAAGTTCAAGGTTAGCAGGGAAACCGTATATCTTATTGATATAATTCGTAATTAAAAAAAAAGAAAATAGTGTCACAAGGACACTATTTTCAACCAATTATCTGTTATTCACTATTCACTATTATTTATTCACTATTCACTAAACGGGAGACACATATGGATAAAACTATTGTTGAATTAATTGACAGTACCATAAAATACGTATGGGAATATGAGATTTCAAATGATTATGACAATTGGTGGTTATTAAAGGAAGATAGTTTAAAAAACGCCTTATATTACCATATACGAAGTAAACTTGAAAAGGTATTTGAAGACCACAACATAAGAATATTTACCGAATTTACCGACGATGTGTTCAAAGGTACAGGCTACAGACCTGATATGGTCATTGCAACCGTTGACGAAGAATGCGAAGAAAAACATCTCGGAAAATGCATCAAAGAATGCTTATGTGTTATTGAATTGAAGCATAAATGGGGATACTCAAGCCACAATGACATCCTTTCTGATTTTGAAAAAATAAAAGAATACATAGAAAACCCCAACATCAACTGTAACCGTTATTATATGGCAACGATATGGGAGTATAAAGACAAGCCTGTAACTTGGGCAAGAAAAAATGCGGCTTGGGCAAAAGGTAAGCTAACCGAACTAAATGCATCATATTGCGGTGCAAACGGCGAAATTGAGTTTTATACATATAAACATTAATGAAAATTAAGTCACAATATACTGTTTTCAACCATTACTATTCCGGAGGAAGTTATGCCCTTACATATAATAAGAAACGATATACGCAACGTTGAGTGTGATGCTATCGTCAATGCCGCCAATTCTTCCCTGTTGGGCGGCGGAGGTGTAGACGGTGCAATACACCGCCGCGCAGGTAAAGAGCTTCTTGAGGAGTGCAAAAAGCTTGGCGGCTGTAACGTGGGTGAAGCAAAGATAACGAATGGCTATAAGCTACCCTGTAAATACATCATACACACAGTAGGACCCGTTTGGCAGGGTGGTGACAGAGGCGAAAAGGCTCTGCTTGAAGCCTGCTACCGCAACTCGCTCAAGATTGCTCTTGAATACGGCTGTGAGTCGGTTGCCTTCCCTCTTATATCGTCCGGAGCATACCGTTATCCTAAGGACAAGGCTTTGAGGGTAGCTACAGATATAATAACAGAATTTCTCTCGGAGCACGATATGACGGTATATATCGTCATATTTGAT
>JAFQHD010000160.1 GCA_017398145.1 Clostridia bacterium | reverse complement strand
TCGAAACTGTTGCAGCTAACTGTACCCGTGACGGTTATGACTATTACAGATGCTCTGTATGCGGTATGTCAAAGACAGAAAACATAACACCTCATATCGAGCATATCGCAGGGGATATGAAAGAGTTCGAAGCTCCTGCTTGTGACAACTACGGTACTATGGCAGCGCACTGTACTATTTGCAGACGTATCGTTGATTCTTACGCAATACCCAAGGTCGAGCATACCTTCAAGGATGAGGGCGAAATCATAGTTGCGCCTACCTGCGGTAATGACGGATCGGCAAAGAAACATTGTACATCCTGTAACAAAGACTATGAGGTAACAATACCCGCCGACGAGGATTTTCATATTTTGCACACGGAAACTCCCATTATCGAAACCGTCGATTCTGCTACCGACTGGTACGGTAAGGTTACAGGTTCCTGTACCGTTTGCGGCAACATAATCGAAAAGAATGTTGATATGTACGGTTATGTTGACCACTTCACCGATGTAAAGGAAAATTCCTGGTTTATGTCCGAGGTTGCGTTCTGTGTAAAGCAGGGTTATGTATCCGGTATGACCGAGACAACATTTGCTCCCAATAACAACCTTACCAGAGCACAGTTCCTTACCCTTCTTGCTAAGTTAGACGGAGTTGATCTCACTATGTATGACACAGTTGAGTCCGGCTTTGAGGATGTTAAGACAAACCATTGGTTCAATGAAGTTGTATGCTGGGCGGTTGAAAATGAATTCACAAGCGGTCTCTCCGAGACAAAGTTCGGTCCTAACAACAACATAACCCGTGCACAGTTAGCAAGATTCTTCTACGTTTACACAGAAAAGAAGGGATTTGATGTATCCGTTTCAGCTGATCTTTCTGCTTTTGAAGATGCAAACAAGATCCAGGATTGGGCAGTTCCTTCCGTTAAGTGGGCAGTTGCAAAGGGTCTTATCACAGGTACAACCGCCACTACTCTTGCTCCCAACGCAACAGCAACCAGAGCTCAGGCGGCACGTATAATAATGATGTACTCCGCCACGAACTTCATGCTTGCCGCCGATTTAAATCCTACGGCATAAGACACAAGCAACCGCTCAAAAAAGAGCGGTTGTTTTTTTCAGAAACATATTGTACATTTCGGAGAAATATGCTATAATAGATAAAATTATCAAACGGAGGTAAATTATGAGCAATAATCCCTACAGTGAAGTAACTCCGAAATTATTTGAGTTAGCAGAGGAATGTGCACGCAACAATCATATAGATAAAGAGCTTTACGCCAAGCATAAGGTAAACTTAGGTCTTCGTGACGTAAACGGTCAGGGTATACTTACCGGTCTTACCGAGATTTCCGATATTATATCCTTTGAAGAAAAGGATGGGGAGCGCATCCCTTGCGAGGGTATACTTAAGTATCGCGGATATAATATATACGAGCTGGTTGACGGTTTCATGGAAGAAGACCGCTTCGGCTTTGAAGAGATTGCATATCTTCTTCTTTTAGGCGAGCTTCCCGATAATAAAGAGCTTGCAGAATTCACCGAGCTTCTTGCATCCTACCGTAAGCTCCCTAAAAACTTCGTCCGTGACGTTATCTTAAAGGCACCCAGCCGCGAGGTAATGAACACTATGGCAAGATGCGTTCTGACTATGTACGTTTATGATGATATGGCTGATAATATAGCTATACCAAACGTACTTCGTCAGTCCTTACAGCTTGTTGCACAGTTCCCTATCTGGGCTGTTTACGGTTATCTGTCCTCACAGTATTATCACAACGGACAGGACCTTCATATCAACCAGCCCCGTACGGATCTGTCAACCGCAGAGAATATACTTCATATGCTCCGTCCCGACGGAAAGTACACTGATCTTGAAGCAAAGATCCTTGACCTTGCACTTGTTCTTCATGCGGAGCACGGCGGCGGCAACAACTCCACATTTACCGCACATGTTGTATCCTCATCCGGCACAGACACATATTCAGCAATTGCCGCTGCTCTCGGATCCCTTAAGGGTCCCAAGCATGGTGGTGCTAATATCAAGGTCGTTCGTATGTTCAACGACATCAAGGAAAACGTGAAGGATTGGACAAACGAAGAAGAGATCGCCGAATACCTTACCGCTATTCTCGAAAAAAGAGCGTTTGACCGTTCAGGCCTTATATACGGTATGGGACATGCGGTATATTCCTTATCCGACCCCCGTGCATGCATCCTTGAGCGTTGCGTAAAGGATCTCAGTGCCGAAAAGGGTCGTGATGACGAATATGCTCTTTATAAAAATGTTGCAAAGATCGGTACGAAGCTTATTTCCGAGAAGCGTAAGATCTATAAGGGTGTAAGCCCAAACGTAGACTTCTTCAGCGGTTTCGTTTACAGTATGCTTAACATTCCTGCAGAGCTTCTTACACCTATATTCGCAATAGCGCGTATAGTAGGCTGGAGTGCCCACCGTATCGAGGGTCTTATCAACGCCGACAAGATCATCCGTCCCGGTTATATGGGTGTCGGTGAAGCTCGTGAATACACGAAAATTGACGAGCGTAACTGATTGACAAGCACTCAAAAATATGTTATATTATATAGGAGAGTGGAGACACTCTCCTATTTTGACCCTGAAGGAGGTGTGTATATGGCTAAGAAGACAGATGGGAAAATTATCGCTCAGAACAAAAAGGCAAGACATGATTTTTTTGTTGATGAGACCTACGAAGCAGGAATAGAGCTTTTTGGCACAGAGGTCAAGTCGCTTCGCAACGGCAACGTTAATCTTAAGGATTCTTATTGTCATATATACAAGGGCGAGCTTTTCGCCTCAGGTGTACACATTTCTCCTTACGAACAGGGTAATATATTCAACCGCGACCCATTGAGAGAAAAAAAGCTCCTGATGCATAAGAAGGAGATAAACAAGCTCTTTGGTCTTGTATCACAGAAGGGTTACACACTTGTTCCCCTCTCTCTTTATTTCAGCGGTTCAAGGGTCAAGATGGAGGTAGGTCTCTGCAGAGGTAAAAAGCTCTACGACAAACGCGACGATATGGCTCGCCGTGACGACCAACGCTATATCGAGCGAAGTCTTAAAGAAAAATATTAATGAAGATTTCGGCACAACCGAAACCACCCTTCACTCTTCACTTTTCACTCTTCACTGCAAGCTCAAAGAGCTTGCATATATATGGGGGCGTAAAGGTTTCGACGGGGATGTTGAAGTCTTGTAAGCGGGTAGAGATGCAGTAACTCTTTAAACAACTGCAACCTTTTAAAATTAAACGCTAACGATAATTTCGTAGCTCAGGCTGCCTAAGCGCGCCTGCATCCGACGGTTGAGTACCACGGCTTCCCGAGGGTGTCATTTCAGTGGTGAACGTGAAGCATAAGTTTGTCTTTGTAATGCTCATGAATTAAAAGACTGGTTTCTGTAGCTTTTGTCTGTTTTGACTATAGGAGCGAGATCTTTAAACAGACTACACCCGTAGAAAGCGAGATGAATATGTTTTCGGACAGGGGTTCGATTCCCCTCGCCTCCACCATACACAGAAAGCACCCATACGGGTGCTTTTTGTGTATAAATGAAACCGTAGCGAGGGGGATCGAACAAGGAGGGAGCAAAGCAAGCTTTGCGGAAGGAAAACAGTCCGGTGAACTGTTTTCCGCCGACGAGGCAACGAGCAAAGCGAGGCGATAGGGCGAGTAGCCCGGGACAAATTCCCCTCGCCTCCACCATTGGAGTATTATCCGAACCCCTATTTTATAGGAATAATATTCGGATACACGACAAGACACCCTTCGGGGTGTCTTTTGTAGTTAAATATAAAATTGAGGTATTGATATTCAATAATAATAATGCTATAATATTACTATACCAAAGGAGGTATAGCTATGGCAGAGACAACTATTGTTGATTGGAAAACAATAACCGACTTTGTAACAGATGCTTTTGTGGGCTACGGTGTTCCCCGCGGGGATGCTGAAATATGTACCGACGTATTGCTTGAAGCAGACAGACGCGGTATAGAATCTCACGGTGTAAACCGTCTTAAGCCTATTTATCTTGACAGGATCAGGGACAAAATACAAAACCCTGTAACCGAAATAGAAATAATAAAAGAGACTCCCGCAACTGCGGTCATAGACGGTCACGACGGTATGGGTCAGGTCATCGGACATAAAGCGATGACTATGGCTATCGCAAAAGCCAAAGAATACGGTATGGGTATGGTTGCTGTCCGTAACTCCTGCCATTACGGTATTGCCGGATATTATCCCGATATGGCTTGCAAGGCGGGATGCATAGGTATTACCGGAACAAATGCAAGACCTTCGGTTGCTCCGACCTTCGGAGTTGAAGGAGTTATGGGAACAAATCCCCTTACCATAGGAATACCCACCGATGAGGAATTTGATTTTCTTATCGACTGTGCCACCTCCGTAACACAGAACGGCAAGATAGAGTACTATGCCCGTATAGGTGAGGAGATTCATCCCGGTACCGTAATAGGCAACGACGGTGAGCCTGTAACCGGAGACGCGGCAAAAGCACTTGCCGATATAAGAAGCGGAGAAGCTGCGCTTGTTCCCTTGGGTGGCATCGGTGAAGCTTTAGGCGGTTACAAGGGCTACGGATACGCTATGGCTATAGAGCTTTTATGTGCCGTATTACAAGACGGAATATACGGCAAGGACCTTGACGGCAAGGACGAAAACGGCAACAAACGTCCATATCACCTCGGACATTTCTTTATAGCTATAGACACTGAGCATTTTCTCGGTGAAGATATCTGCCGTAAAAAGGCAGGGGACATACTGAGAAGTGTACGTTCTTCAAAAAAAGCCCCGGGAGCAGAACGGATATTCACCGCAGGTGAGAAGGAATTCCTTGTCCGTATGGCAAGAAAAGAGGGTGTACCGATAAACAAATCGGTACAAAAAGAACTTACCGAGATACGTGATACTCTCGGACTGAAAGGATACATATTTCCCTGGGAAGGATATAAATGGCAAAGACTCACGATATGACAGAAGGACCTCTGTTAAAAAACATTGTATTATATACGATCCCAATCATACTCACAAGCATATTACAGCTTCTTTTCAACGCGGCTGATCTTGTTATAGTAGGACGCTTCAAGGGAAGTCTGTCTGTTGCGGCGGTAGGCGCAACAGGTTCTATAACTATGCTTATAGTCAATCTGTTTATCGGGTTGTCTGTAGGTGCGGGTGTAACGGTTGCCCACGCTCTTGGCGCAAAAAAAGATCAGGAGGTACACCGCACAATACATACTGCTATCCCCGCGGCTATAATAAGTGGTATTATACTGACGGTTCTCGGCATTTCCCTGTCAACACCTCTTCTGACTATGATGAACACCCCTGCAAACGTATTGCCCTTATCTACACTTTATATGAAGATATACTTTGCGGGTATCACATTCAATATGGTCTATAACTTCGCCTCGTCAATACTGCGTGCCGCAGGTGATACGAAATCTCCCCTTATATTCCTTTCGATTGCAGGAATCGTTAACGTAGGACTTAATATAATGTTCGTAACATTATTTGATATGAACGTAGAGGGTGTTGCTCTTGCAACAACCATTTCCCAAGCGGTATCGGCAATACTTGTTGTGATCGCTCTCATGAAGAGGACCGATTCATGCCGACTTGAGCTTCGTAAGATGAAGATATACCGCTGTCAGCTTGCAAAGATAATCCGTATAGGTCTCCCTGCGGGAATACAAGGCTCGCTGTTCTCAATCTCAAATGTTATAATCCAATCATCGATCAATTCATTTGGTGATATAGTAATGTCGGGTAATGCAGCCGCAGGAAATATCGAGGGCTTCGTATACGTATGTCTAAACGCTTTCCACCAAACGGCTGTTAACTATGTAGGACAGAATGCAGGCGCGAATAAATATAAGAGAGTCTTAAGAATACTCATTATATGTCTTATTCTTGTAACTGCCGTCGGACTTGTGATGGGCGGTGTTGTATATTCCTTCGGCTCAAAGCTCTTATCTATATATATTACAGACTCGGCAGAGGCTATAAGCTACGGTTTGATACGTATGAGCTTTATATGTCTTCCCTACTTTTTATGCGGACTTATGGATGTTTCCACGGGAGCACTCCGCGGTATGGGAGCGTCCCTTGCACCAATGATAATTTCCGTTCTCGGGGTCTGCGGTATAAGAATCACATGGATATATACTATTTTCCGTATTCCCGAGTTCCACACTCCGCAATGTCTCTATTTTTCATATACCGTATCATGGACGGTTACGTTTATTATACAGATGATAGCGTTCTTCTTTATCTACAAGAATAAAAAGAAGGAAATATGACAATACTCCCTTTAAATAGAAGGGAGTTTTGTTATGATAGAAAAAGATACGATAAAGCTGTTAAGAGAATGCGATGCCGGTGTCAAGATGGGCGTTGAATCAATAACACAGGTCGTAGACCACGTAAAGGATGAAAGATTCAGAAAACTTCTCGCTGACTGTCGAAGCGAGCACGAAAAGCTCGACCGTGAGATAGACAGCCTTTTAAACGAATACGAGGACGAGGGCAAGGATCCGAATCCTATGGCAAAGGGAATGTCGTGGATCAAGACAAATATTATGCTTGATATTAAAGACAAGGACTGTACCGTAGCAGATCTTATGACCGACGGTTGTAATATGGGTGTAAAATCGCTCAATCGCTATCTCAATCAGTATAAAGCGGCAGACGAGGTATCAAAGGATATTGCCAAAAGGCTTATTAATCTTGAAGAAAAATTAGCAATAGATATAAGAGAATGGCTGTAGCATCCGCTACAGCCATTAATTTATTTGTTTTTCTTAACTTTCTTGAAAGCTATATATTCATCAGTCTTTTTTAGCTTATTTGCACCGATTATCCACATAACAAGAGCAAGCACGAAGAGGATACCGCTGAATACAGCAACAGTGTTTACCGTTGTAAGGAGCTTCAAGCTTACTTCCTTAACGGTTGTATCAGGGCCTACTCCGTTCATAGCGCAGGAATTTGCCTGTGCGTAGAGGGTCTGTTTACAAGCCTCACGCATTGCGGAAACGATAACAGGATCATTTTCATACTTGGGAAGCTGATTCACAACGTAAGGAAGCATTGCATCAAAGGTAGATGTACCTGCAAGTATACCGTCAACGCCGTTGACATAGGTGGTAAGAACATTGTCGGTAATTGAGAAGCCTTGAGAACCCCATTCACCACGCATAATGTTAGTCATAAGCCCCTTGTGTCCGCCCGACCAGATACAGCCAAAGCGCGTATATGCGGTCATAACACCGTTTGCATTTCCTTCTTCAAAGGGAGCCTGAAATGCCTTGAGATATATCTCACGTGCTGCCTGTTCGCCGACCCAGACACCAAGACCGATACGATCCTGCTCACTGTCGTTAAGGGCAAAATGCTTCATAACAACGTCAACACCCTTGTCCTGTATTCCCTTAACCTC
>JAFQHD010000159.1 GCA_017398145.1 Clostridia bacterium | reverse complement strand
TTCCATTAACCTCGGAGGCTGATATCTTACCCGCAAGGAAACCTTCCTCGGAATAATACTCAAAGTTTCTTCCACCGTAGGGTGTGCGGTGTGTGTTGTTTCCGGGTCCGTAGAGACAAGCGATCTCTGCTGCAAGACAGTTGTTACCTATAACCTTACCTACCTCGTACATAAGCTCGGTATTGAAGGTCGCCGCCATAACATCCTCGGATGTAAATGCTGTTGCATCGAGCTGTGTTGCACCGGAGCCTAAAAGGCTTGCTGTAAGTCCCTGGGGACCGTTTTCGTCACGTGTACCGGGAGCCTGTACAGATAACATCGGCATTCTCCAATGGAAGGAGTCGCCAATACGAGCAACCATCTCATCAAAGGTAAGCTGATCAAGAAGCTCGTCCCACTTGGGATCGTCATAGTCAAGACCTATCATATCATAGAGCTTGACGTCGTTGTCCGCACCCATTGTGGGCATCTCTGTGGCCTCGTGGTCATCGGGATCATACTGAACGTCCTGCAGATGCTCGATCATCATTTCGGTAAGCTTAAGATGTGTTATCTCACGGGGGAATGTTCCCTCCCAGTCATTTCTGGTAAGATAGGTAACGGAATTGTCTCCTCTTCCCTCATAGAGATTGATATCAGCATTGGAAAGCTGATTTATGATCTCTGTTCCGTTCTTTGATACAGAATATGTCTCGGCATCAAAGCTGTCCTGTGTCCATTTATAACAGAGAGATGCATTACCGTCAGCATCCATCCTTTTGTCGGTAGAGTCTACTGTATAGCCCTTCGCCGCGAGAGTATTATTGACTGCATCGTGAGCATCGGTCGCAACGGTGAGATAATAATCGCCGTCATCAAGGATATATGTTCCCTTGCCATATGCATCATAAGAAGCAAGCTCTCTTTTATCTATCTCTATAACAAGAGTTTGGGATGCACCGGGTTCAAGAATATCAGTCTTAGCAAAGCCGCAGAGAGCAACGGACGCCTTTTCTACAAGATTTTCCTTATCATACTCGGTATAGGGTGACTGTGAATATACCTGTACCGTCTCTTTACCTGCTACCTCACCCGTATTTGTAACGGTAACGGAAATAAGGAAATTGTCCTCAGCCGCATTATATTCGCCCTTCATATCACCATACTCGAAGCTCGTATAGCTGAGTCCGTAGCCGAAGGGATATGCAACATCGTCATTATAAGAATATTCGCCGGCATTACCCGTACCCATTACATAGTCCTCATAACGGGTCTCGTAATACTTATAGCCTACGTATATACCCTCCTGGTATATCATATATGTGCTTGCATTCTGAGGTATCTGACCGTCAAAACCTTCGTAGGTGGCGGGCTTAAAGTTCACCATCGCAGGCGAGGAATAGTTATCGTAGCAGTATGTGTCAACCAGACTGCCCGAAGGATTAACATCACCGCAGAGGATCTCTGCAACTGCATTTATACCGGAAATACCAACGTCGCCTATCCAGAGGCATGCATCAACCGAATATTCGTTATCCTTTAAGAAATCAACCTGAAGAGCGTTCGCTGTATTGAGAAGAACTACTAACTTGGATATCTTACCCTCAGCCTTCATCTCGGAAAGCTTCTGCATAAGGTCTCTTTCGTTCTCGTCAAGAGCAAGGTAGTTTGTATCCTCAAACTCCATATCTGCACCCTCACCGCCTATACGGGAAAATACAACGATAGCAGCATCAGAATAATCCTTCACACTCTCAAGAACATCGTCTGTATAAATATCGATAGGTGCCTCGCTGATCTCAGCCGCAGGAGGAAGAACTCCCGTACCTCCCTTACGGGCATACTCAAGAGCAGGACCCTCGGAATAAAAACTCCAGAGAGCTTCGTTTACAGAAAATCCGGTTCTTTCAAGGGCTCCCTTAAGATCATCAGCCTTTGATGCATCTATATTACCCGAGCCCGTACCGCCGTAAACAAGATTTACGGAGGATGTAGAAAAGAGACTGAGCTTACTTCCCTTTTCAAGAGGAAGCGCACCATCCTTGTTCATAAGAAGAGTAGCGCCTTCTGCCTCTACCTGCTGACAGATAAGCTCACCGTAAGCCGCCATATCCTCTACCGAGTCAAAATCATTCTTAAAATATACGGCACCTTCATCCTCATTTTCAAGCTCCCAAAAACTGCCGCCTACAAAGGCTGCAAGGGTGTTGTCAAACATCTTAAGTACGACACTTAAGGGAGCAAGGATCAATGTAAGCACAAGAAATACTATCGCTATAGCCTTCCAAGGACCTATAGCTTTTCTCTTTTTTCTTTTGTAATCCTTTTTGATCTGCTTGAAGTTATTATCCATAGATATCTCCTTTATAGAATTATAGATAGTTCAACATTAAGATTATAACATTTAACTCGATTCATGTAAATTGATTTTTTGTACAATTACAATATTATCAAATTGGACATAATGGCAATACCATTATGTCCAACTGTAAGTATATTTAGGCATCCATATTTGACATTTCACGCTGAGCCATAACAAGACCGTAATAAATGCCTTCCTTTGCTATAAGCTCATCGTGGGTTCCCACCTCTGCAACCCTGCCTTTGTCAAGGACAACGAGCCTCGTGGCGTTACGCAGGGTTGACAGTCTGTGCGCAATAGCAATGGTAGTACGCTGATCCGAAAGCTTAGCCAAGGCATCCTGTATCTGCTTTTCAGTCTCGGTATCAAGAGAGGCAGTTGCCTCGTCAAGAATAAGTATACGAGGATCGTGAAGAAGTGCTCTTGCAATAGCAACACGCTGTCTCTCACCGCCCGAAAG
>JAFQHD010000158.1 GCA_017398145.1 Clostridia bacterium | reverse complement strand
TACCGATTCGATTATCTTTTTATATAAGCTATCTACG
This sequence comes from Clostridia bacterium, assembly GCA_017398145.1. Lineage (GTDB taxonomy): Bacteria > Bacillota > Clostridia > Oscillospirales > CAG-272 > RGIG7300. The sequence goes on along the minus strand of JAFQHD010000158.1, from coordinate 5,840 downwards.
GCTTCGTCATTTTCAAGAGCGCTTGAACGAAGCTCCGAGAGCAGCTTGTGCTCCTCCCCCTCAAGGACCTGTCCCGTGGTAAATTCAATATCTATGAGATTCTTTCCCACCGTTCCGGAAAGAGTCTTTTTTATTATGGCAAGAAGCTCCTCGTCCTCTCTTTCGCTGCACATACCGAGAGTGCCGTTAAAGGTGGAAAGTATTTCGCGATTCTCTGCAACAAGGCAGCCGCGGATACGCTGTATCCCCGTTTTTTCGGGTGTTATAGTTCGGCGAAGCTCGCCTATTTCTCTTTCGTTCATGTTGTACCTCCGTTGTGTATGAATATATTCTATCAGTTTCGCGATAATTTTACAACACCTTGAGTGGAAATTTTCTTTGATACGGAAGGTGTCACCGATGTGAATGAGCGTTTCTTTATATTTCATATCCTTTATGCTATCTTAAAACCATAAAACGCAAAGGAGAAAGATTATGAAAAGAAACGCAAAGTATAATTTATGTCTTGGGATAGGATCCATATTATTGTTTATCCTCTGGACGGTGCTTGTAATGACGGCAGACGTCAAGCCTATAGGACTGAAGGGGTCAAACGTTGGTTTTGCCACGGTCAACTCCGCAGTTCATAAGTTGACAGGAGCGAATATGACGTTGTATAATGTAACCGACTGGCTGGGACTTGTGCCGATATTAGTCTGCTTTATTTTTGCCGGTGTGGGGCTTTGGCAGCTGATAAAAAGAAGAAGTCTTTTTAAGGTAGATGCGGATATACTTATTTTAGGTGTATACTATATTTTCGTTATCGCCGCTTATCTTATCTTTGAGATGATACCCATAAATTATAGACCGATATTTATAAACGGATTTATGGAGGTATCCTATCCTTCCTCCACGACCCTGCTTGTTCTGTGTGTTATGCCGACGCTTAATTTTCAAGTAAGAAAAAGAATCGATAATAAATCGTTAAGAAGTGTTATTGAAATTTTATCGGTATTTTTTTCTGTCTTTATGGTAGTGGGCAGGCTGATATCGGGAGTTCATTGGCTTAGCGATATTATTGGTTCGGTTCTTATAAGTCTTGGGTTGTTTTACATTTATAAAGGAGTAGTTTTATCGGTATGGAATTCAGCGAAAAATTACAGCAATTAAGAAAAGGCCGTGGGCTTACCCAGGAGGAGCTTGCGGAGGCTCTCTATGTGTCCCGAACCGCAGTGTCGAAGTGGGAGTCCGGCAGAGGGTATCCGAGTATTGATTCGCTCAAAGAAATTTCAAGCTATTTTTCGGTGACTTTGGACGAGCTTCTCTCTGCCGAAAAAATAATAACCATTGCTGAAAAGGAAAATAGATCAAACATAAGAGGTATATGTGATCTTATATTTGGTATAGTCGATATTTTCAGTTTCATACTGATACTTTTACCGCTATACCCCAACAGGGTAGGCGATCATATCAATTCGGTAAATCTGTTTGCATATACAGACGTTTCGCCCTGGGTCAAGCTGACTTGTTGGAGTGTATTGTTGCTGCTTATTGTTTTGGGTATATTTAAAACTGCTTTTACAAAGCTTGAAGCTCAAAAGTATAATAAAATTATCTCGGTAATTTCAATTATACTCGGTTGTTTTGCGGTTCTGTTTTTTGCTTTGACAAGACAAGCCTATGCTGTTATACTGACGTTCTTGCTGCTGGCAGTCAAGGTGCTTTTACTTTTCAGATATCAAAAATGAGCCTGAAATCGGCTCATTTTTATGTTTGCATTTCATATTTACTTATGATATAATAAATCTGTCAAAAATTGTATGAGGAAATAATGATGGATCAAAAGCAAAGATGCAGCTGGTGCAATACTAAAAATCCCCTGTATGTTGAGTATCACGACAGGGAATGGTGCGTGCCGAATTTCTCGGAAAAATATCTCTACGAAATGCTGATCTTAGAGTCTTTTCAGGCGGGGCTTTCATGGGAATGTGTCCTCAATAAAAGAGAAGCATTCAGAAAAGCATATGACAACTTTGATATAAAAAAGGTTATCGATTTTGATGATAAAAAGATATCCGAATTACTTAATAACAAAGATATTATTCGAAACAAATTAAAGATAAAAGCAAGCATAAATAACAGCAAAATTTTCAAAGAAATTTCAGAAGAATACGGCTCGTTTTATAATTATCTGCTGACCTTTTACGACGGTAAAACGGTTTATGAAATCGACAAGACCACAAACGAATTATCCGATAAAATTTCACAAGATCTCCAAAAGCGTGGAATGAAATTCGTCGGCTCTACCATTATTTATTCTTACCTCCAGGCGGTGGGTATAATATATTCTCACGAAAACGAATGCTATTTACATAAAAACAAATAAGGAGACTGTATGGCATCTATAATAATACATATGGCGGTAACTATAAATGCACTTGATCTTTGCGATATAGATACGCATCGGGATGAGTATCTCGTGGGTACGGTACTGCCGGATTATGTTCAGAAGGAAAATGCTCACTATAAGGAATTTATGAGTGAACGAAAATATTTCAATCTCACAAGGTTCAGAACAGAGCACGCGGAAAAGCTCGGGAATCCCGTATATCAAGGATATTATCTCCATCTCGTGCAGGATATGATATTCCGTGATTTTATGTATAACATACACGGCTTTTCTCCGGCAGACAGGGAGAATGTGCTGAAGCTGTACGGCGATTATCAGCGTTTAAACGGTTACCTTGCTCATAAATATTCCATCCCCGTTGAGCTCTTAAAGAATCCCGATATCATATCTCCCGACAGATATCCGGATTTCACTTTAAACAAGGCTGAACTTGCCGAAGAAACCGAAAAATACCATAATATAAATATTTGTCCCGAGGGGGAATACTCCTTCTTTACCCCCGAAATGGCAGAGGAGTACGTAAGACTGGCAAGCGATGCGTGCATCGGAGAGATGTCGGCACTCAGGGGCGAAAAGGAACATATAAACGAATTTGATTATTCCTGGGTTAGGTTTTTTAAGTAATAATAAAAGGTAAATGAATATGAACGAAAAAGAAAGAAAAAAGCTTATAAATTCATATATCGGAAGAACGGTGGATATAAAGATCGACCGTCCGATCGGGTATATACATCACGGTAATACCTATCCGGTAAACTACGGTTATATACCGGGAGTAATCGGCGGTGACGGCGAGGAGCTTGATGTTTATCTGCTGGGAGTTGACAAGCCGGTAAGCGAATATAGGGCAAAGATCATCGGTGCTGTTCACCGTATTGACGACAACGAGGATAAGCTTGTGGCAGCGCCCGAAGGGGCAATCTTCGATCAAGCGCAGATCGCAGAGCAGGTAGCGTTTCAGGAAAGGTATTTCACAACCTCAATAGAAGCTCTGCATCATAGGTCCTGCGGAGCCGTGATATACAGGCGTAGAGGTGACGGCATAGAATATCTTTGCCTGTTTCAGCGAAGATCAGAAAGATACAGTTTTCCCAAGGGGCACGCCGAGGCATACGAGACCGAGCTTGAGACTGCCGAAAGAGAGATAAAAGAAGAGATCGGAATTTGTGCTGAACTTGACTCTCTGTTCAGAGAGAAAGTTCACTACAGCTTTAATGAGATCAAGCGCAAAACGGTAGTTTTGTTCCTCGCAGAGTACAACGGCGAGCTGAATGTTGACAGCGGTGAGATATCCGAATATGTCTGGGCTGATATAGAAAAGGCAAAAGAGCTTTTGCCCGAGTGGTATGAGGCAGTCCTTGAAAAAGCAGATCAATATATCAATAGATAAGGAAGAGTTATGTATACTTACTTAAGAGATACCCTGTCTGACAAAAAGGGCGGAGAAGTATTTACGTGTTTTGGAATATGGCATTTTCTTTTTATTACTGTGTTTGTTATTTTAGCAATAGCGGTATGTATCTATCTTAAAAACAATGATATAGACAGACGAAAGAGGTTTATAGAACGATTTGTCTGCATCCCCTTCGCACTCTACATAGCGGACTTTTTCTTGATGCCCTTTGCCTACGGAGAGATAGATATAGAGAAACTGCCATTTCATATTTGTACCGTGACCTGTGTTCTTTGCTTTATGAGTAGATACAACAGACACTTTGGTAGATTTAAGCTTCAATTTGCAACTCTCGGGTTTATATCGAATTTAGTTTATCTTATATATCCTGCAGGAGTGATGTGGTATGGGATATCTCCTCTTTCCTACCGAGTTATACAGACCCTGTCTTTCCACGGATCTATGATGGTATACGGGCTTCTTGTATTGTGCTTTGAAAGAGATGATTTCAAATTCAAGGATTTTTATAAGGACGTATCGGTTATAGTCTCGGTCACTCTGTGGGCTGTATTGGGGAATTTATTATACAATGACGAAAGAGTATATAACTGGTTTTTTGTAGTAAGAGACCCCTTTTATCTTATAGATGCGGATATTGCGCCTTTTATAATGCCCGTATTGAATATAGTTTTGTTTTCGGCGGTATCATTTACGATTTACCTGTTATTTTCTATTAAAAAAACATTGAAAAAATAAGCACGTTGTGATATAATATATCCTGTATATTTATATGCGGAGGATCCAAAATTGAAGGATAATATGATAAAGGATAACGAGCTCCTTGTAGAGGAAGCTCCTGTTGCTCCCGAAAAAGAGGAGCTGGTGTTCCGTACTCCCAAGAAAATAGTTAAGAAAAAGAGATTGCTAACGGTATTGTTCATTATACTGGGACTTATTTTGGCAGGGGCGCTCTGCTTTGGAGCGTATATGCTCTTCGGTCCCGAGAAGGGCTATGACGACAGCGCGGCATTCTATTTTTCCAGCGACCTCTTGAATGAGGAGGGCGGAGAATACGTGGTGTACGACACTATAGATTTCAACGTTTATAACTATGCAGACTCCCTTCGCGTGTCGAAGGAGCCTGTTGAGGATTTCAGCGTTACCGTAAAGGCGGACGGAAAGGATATTACCGCAAGAAGTGAGATCTCTATGGGCGAGAGAGCAATGGCTCCCGACGTGCGCAGTGGCTGTGCGGTATCGGTATCCGTTCCCGAAAAATACAGAGATAAGGTCATCGACGTTACAGTAAAGTCATTTCCTGTGGAAAAGGAGCTTAAGGGAAGTTTTAAGCTTGAGCCTGCGTGGGGATATTCTGTCAATGACGAAAAGGGCAACGTCTGTGCGGAGCTTGTGATCTTTGCCAACAAGGATATATCTCTTGAGCTTAGCTGGGACGGCGAGAAGCTTATTCCCGACAGCACGGATTCTTATATCAGAACAGCCGAGGACGGCGAAAACAAGTGCAATATTCAGCTTTCGGGCGGTATGAGCATTACCATACCCATGTTCAAGACCGATCCCTCAAAGACATATGATTCTGACAGCAAGGCTGTAGTACTTGACACCGTTAAACATTCGGTTACAGAAGAAGCTCCCGAGACCGCAGAGGTCTCTGAGGAAACAGAGGAGGTAAGTGCATGATGAAAAGAATATTATCGCTTGTACTCTGTATTTCTACACTTATGGGATGCTTTGGCTTCGGGGTTTTTGCAGACGGGGTCGAGGCTGTTATCGGCAGTACCGAATATGCAACCCTCGAGGAAGCTGTAGCGGCTGCCCGTAACGGTGATGTTATTATACTTAAGGACAATGTAACGGTAGAAGCACCTGTAAATATTACAAAGACCGTTACTATCCGCTCCGACGGCACATTTACGGTATCGGGAGTTTCGGATATCGGCGGAAGTGTGTTCAATGTTACCGGCTCGTTGACGCTTATGAGCGTTTCGGTATACAGTGATCCGTCCTCCGCACATTATGCCGTTACCGTTTCCGGCG
>JAFQHD010000157.1 GCA_017398145.1 Clostridia bacterium | reverse complement strand
GTTCTCACCCTCCCCTACGAATATGCGGATGCCGCAGTTGAGCAGATAAAGTCTATCGGTATCAAGGGTATCTGGAACTTCACCAGCCACGATATGGACCACATTCCCGGTGTCACGGTGCAGAACGTACATATGGGTGACTCTCTTATGATGCTCTGCTACGACATTCGTAACAAGGACGAAAACGATGAAGTATGAGATAAATTACGGTAACGGTGTTGTCTGTGTCCCGGTTTCCGCACTTGATAAGCTCTCTCAGGCAGGCGAAACAGAGCTTAGGGTTCTTTTGGCTCTCTGCTCGGGTGCAGAGGATATTGCGTCTGCTACAGGCCTTGAAGAAGCATCTATAGCTTCTTCCCTTGCCTTCTGGCGCGGTGCCGGAATAATATCGGGTGAAAAGAAGACTGCCGAACGTAAGGTCAGCCGTCATGCCACCGTTCCCACATATACGGGCGAGGACTTAAGCAGGATCATAGACGAAAACGGACTTTCGGCGATAATAGACGAGTGTCAGAGCCTTACAGGCAGAGTGTTTAATATAACCGAAGTAAACCGTATTGCCGCACTTAACAGCTATCTGGGTCTGTCGGGAGAGTATATACTTCTGCTCTTCTCCTACTGTGCAGAGCATGGCAAGACCACCCTTAAATATATCGAAAAAACAGCATACGACCTCTATGACAGAGGTATTGATTCCACCGAAGCCTTGGAGGAGTATATCCGCCGCGAGGAGGCAAAGCACACTCTTGAGAATAAGCTCAGAAAGCTCTTCGGCTGGGGTGAACGAACCCTTACACCCTCCGAGAAAAAGCATATCAGTACTTGGTCGGATGAATACAATTATACCTTTGATATAATCGAAGAGGCTTATTTTATCACTATAGAAAAGGCACAGAAATTTTCAATTCAGTATCTTTCAAAGATATTGTATAACTGGAACAACAGTAATCTCCGCACCCTTGAGGACGTAAAAGCAAGCCTTGCACGGTACGAGAAAGCAAAGTCGGAAGAGCAACAGAATACAGGCTCAAGCTTCGATGTAGACGAATTCTTTGAGCTTGCTCTTAAGCGTTCCCGTGACAAAATACTCAATGATTAGGAAGTCAGACTATGGGTTATAACAAGAAAGCCTACATACAGACAAAGGAAATATTCAAGGCCCGCGAGGACCGTGCCCGTGACGATGCCTTTATGCGTAAATGCGAGGTAGAGGCTGCCATACCCGAGGTAAAGCAGATAAACAACGCCTTAGCCTCAACGGGAGCAGAGATCGCTATAGAATTAGCCAAGGGCAGTCATAACATCGAGGAGCGTATCAATGCTCTAAGGGACAAGAACCTTGCTCTGCAGGAAAAGCGTGCACAGCTTTTAGTTGCGAACGGTTATCCCGCAGACTATACAAAGCCCAAGTTTAAGTGCGAAAAGTGTCAGGACTCAGGCTATGTGGGAACAAAGCTCTGCGAATGCTTTCACCGCGAGGTGGTGGAGAACACCATCCGTAATTCGGGTATAGGAGCCCTTGTAGACAGACAGTCCTTTGATAACTTTGATCTGAAATATTATTCCGCAGATCCCGGAACTCTTAGCGAAATGAAATACAACCTTGAAATTCTGCGGGAATATGCCGAAGGCTTTACTACAAACAGAAGCTCGGTTATAATGATGGGTGCTACAGGTCTTGGTAAAACACATATGTCAACCGCAATCGCCAAGATCGTTATTGAAAAGGGCTATGACGTGGTATACGAAACCGTCCAGAACATAATGAGCGACTTTGAATACGAGCGCTTCGGCAGAGGCTACAACACCGATGCCGAGGAAAAGAAAACGGATAAGTATTTTAACTGTGATCTTCTCATTATGGATGATCTGGGAACAGAACTGACAAACAATTTCACCGTTTCCTGCCTTTACAACCTTATGAACTCACGAATCAATAATCATCTGCCTACAATAGTCAACACCAATCTTACACATAACGAGCTTCGTGACCGTTATGAGGACCGTGTCACCTCAAGGCTTATGGGTGAGTTTGTTCCGATACAGTTTGTCGGCAAGGATATCAGACAGCAAAAAATGAAATAAGCTAAGTAAGACAGGATCTCGGATCACGGCTTACTGCGAACTGATAAAATTCATCAATATCAAAGCTGCTTTCCCTTTCGTGGGAGGCGGCTTTTGTTTTTACAGGCTGTTTTGTTGTATAAGGCTTATACACGGGAGCAATGCTTGTACGGGTCATATCCTCCTCTGCCCAACGGATAAGGGTGGCATAATGATCGGGATAGCTTTTACCCGTTGAAGCCATATAGGTGGACAGTCGGTCTACGGTATAGTCGACGTCCGGGTATTTAGCCTTAAGCTCATCATATTCAGCCTGTGTCAGTACAACATTGTTCCTTATTCCTCTTTTGGCGGGGGCGGGGGCATAACCTCCCGGAGCGTCAAGCTCCTTCTCTTTTTCTATTTTTTTATTTTCTTTT
>JAFQHD010000156.1 GCA_017398145.1 Clostridia bacterium | reverse complement strand
TCGTTGCCCTCTGCGGGAGAAACGATGACATCACACGTCTGCTTCAGAGCCTCGCTTCCGCTTCCCTTCTCCTCCTGTGAGCTTATATGTACGGGCTCATCCTCCGTGCCTACGGAAAGCAGAGAATTTCCCCTTGCAAGGGTTATACCCGAGGAAAAGCCTACGTCCGCCTCACGGATAAGTATCATATCCTCAAAGCTACAGCCGAAGCAGCCTACGGTCTCGCCGTTCTCCTGAAGATGCTTGATAAGCAGTCTCTTCTGAGGGATATCAAGTCCCTCGTAAAGGGTATATTCGGATATATTGGTACGGAAAAGATCGTCTGTCATACCCCGAAGCTTATCCGAGGTCATTATCCCGTCATCCGAGGCAAGTATGCCTAATGCTCTTGCATAAGAACGGCTCGTACTGTCCTCGGCGGTCATGATTATCTTTATACCTGCATCCTGTATGCGCTTGACATTCTCGGCAGCTCCGCTCAGACGGGGCTGATTGAAGCAGAGAAAGCCTTCGAAAACAAATCCCTCTCCTGCTTCCTTTTCGTCTATGTCCTTTGTAGCTATACATACGGCGTACAGGCCCTCATCCGAAAGGTCCTTTATGATAGAGCTTACACGATTCTTTTCGTTCTTTATCGGCTTTACGCCCTCGCTTGCGCGGTAAAGGGTACATATTGGAAGAATATCCTCGGCACTGCCCCTTAATATCTTACGAATTCTGCCGTTTACGGCAACTCTGGTTACCGTGACCTCCTCCTCGGCTCTTCTGCCCACGAGGATATGTGATGCCATATATACAGGTCCGTCAAAAACACCGCTCTGACGGGCAAGGGTATATATCTCTCTTTCCTCCACCGAAGCATCCCGAGCCTTGAAGCGGTTATATGTCTTTTCGTAGTCGTTGTCGGTGTAGGAGGTAGAGTCAAGCGCGGCAGAGATAAGCTCGGCGCAGTTGTTCTGCAGGTTACGTTCATCGGGGGCGTAGAGCACCGAATCGAAGTAGAGCTTTTTCAGTCTCACTCTGCCTGCGGTAAAAGCTCCGTTTATGGGAAGGATAAGGGCGGAAATATCCTTTATCCTGTCGATATCACCTATATTCTTGACCACAGCCCCGGAGGATGCCTTGTCCTTCTTACGGGGACGGCTGTACATAGAGCAGCCGAGAATGATATACCCGAACACAAGATAGTATTCGCACATACCAGCCGTCGCCACAGCCAGACCTGTGATAAATATATTGAAAATACTTCTGCTCTCAAAGCCTATTATGAAGTCAAACAGGGTCAGAACGAAGACCATGACCAGCATAATAAGACTCCATACAGAGCAATGCTTTTTAAGAGAAAGCAGTATTCCCGGATCTTCATTCTTCTCCTCGGTCTTAACGGTCCTACCGAGAAGATAAGCCAAGGTATCCGTGCCTGTTTCACAGACTACGGCTCTTGCCTGTCCCTCGGTCACAACGGAGGTGGCAAAGACCATATCCGACTGTTTTTCGGGAGAAAGATTATTGGCAAAGATTATCTTTGAATCCTTGCGCTTTTTTTCTACCTCGCCTGTAAGAGCGACCTCAAGGACACGAAGTCCGAAGCTCTCGATAAGGCGGGCATCTGCGGGAACGACATCTCCCTTGGTAAGTATTATGATATCTCCGCGGCAAAGCCTGTCCTGTCTTATAAGATACTGCTTTCCGCCTCTTATCACCGTAGCGGTGGGTATGCTCTGCTCACGGGCTTCGGCTATAAGGTCACGCGCCTTGATATACGCCGTCAGCACAAGCAGGGAGTTGAGAAGGATAAGAAGTATGACCAGAGGCGCACCGACATTCTCGTTGAATATCCATGCAAGCACTGCCGCCGCCAAAAGCATATAGGCACAGGGGTCTCGGAGCACATCGAATACGAGGGCAGAGGCACGGGGACGCTCTGTCCTGTATATTGTATTTCTACCCTCACGGCGAAGACGTGCCGATGCCTGACGGTGGGTCAGTCCCACGATCAGGTCGGTGGACAGCTTCGCTTCTATCTGTTCGGGGGTAAGATTATACCATTTTTCAGCCATTTTATCTGCAAATTACACTAAGCTCTTCGGAATCCTCGGACTTATCGATAACTACCGCCGTAATATCGGTATCGTAAGAGGATATTATCTTATCTGCAAGCTTATCCTCGATATTTGATTCTATGAATCTTCTCATATTACGTGCGCCGTACTTACGGGAGAAGGACTTCTGCGCTACGAAATCAGCCGCCGCATCGGTGTATGAGGTCTCAATGCCTTTATCACGAAGAACGCCTGCAAGGTCATCAAGCATAATGCGGGCGATAGAAACAAAATCCTTTTCGTCAAGGGAACGGAAGGTGATGACCGCATCAACACGGTTGATAAACTCGGGACGGAGAAATTCGGAAAGCGCCTTATGTGTCTTGTCTGAATCTCCGTCATTAAAGTTGCCTGAGAAGCCTGCGGAGTTGGTGTTAAGGTTGCTTCCCGCGTTGGTGGTCATAACGACTATAGCGTTCTCAAAGCTTACTACTCTGCCCTGGGCATCGGTGATACGTCCGTCGTCAAGTATCTGGAGAAGAACGTTGAGTACGTCGGGATGTGCCTTCTCTATCTCGTCAAACAAAACTACGGAGTAAGGCTTTCTTCTTATCTTTTCGGTAAGCTGTCCCGCCTCGTCATAGCCTACGTATCCGGGAGGAGAGCCTATAATACGGGAAACGCTGTGCTTCTCCATGAACTCGGACATATCAAGCCTGATAAGGGTCTCGGGAGAATCAAACAGGTCACTTGCAAGGGTCTTGACAAGCTCGGTCTTACCAACGCCTGTAGGTCCTGCAAAGATAAAGGATACGGGTTTGCGCTTATAGGAGATACCTGCACGGCTTCTCTTTACCGCACGGGCAACGGCATCTACCGCCTCGTCCTGACCTACGATACGGGACTTAAGTCTATCGGCAAGCTTGTCGATACGTCCGTACTCGTGCTCGGTAACTGAGGATGCGGGGATGCCCGTCCATACCTCTATAACATGAGCCAAGTCCTCTGTGGTCATGGTAACGCTTCTTGCCTCGTCGGCAATAGCGTTCATTTCGTTTTCGTCGCTTAATTCCTTTACTCGAAGATCGGCAATAAGCTTATAGTTCTGTTCGCGTTTGCCGTCGTCGGTAAGCTTTTCGGTCTCCGCCTCAAGCTCCTCACGGCGCTTCTTTGCCTTCGCAACAGAAGCACACAGCTCCTCGTATCTTCCGATAACGGGATGCTGAAGGGCTACATAAGCCGCCGCCTCGTCGAGAAGGTCTATAGCCTTGTCGGGCAGATATCTCTCGGTGATATATCTCTCGGAGAGATGAACGCTTCTGCGAACTATCTCGTTCGTTATCTTGATACGGTGGAATTTTTCGTAATAGCCCTTGATACCGAGCAGTATCTGTACCGTATCATCCTTTGAGGGCTCCTCAACGATAATTGGCTGGAATCTTCTCTCAAGGGCAGAGTCCTTCTCTATATATTTACGGTACTCGGCAAGGGTGGTGGCACCGATGACCTGTACCTCACCGCGGGAAAGTGCGGGCTTAAGTATGTTTGCGGCGTTCATGGAGCCTTCCGAATCGCCTGCGCCTACGATAGAATGCACCTCGTCTATAACGAGAATGATATTACCCAAAGCCTTTACTTCGTTGATAAGTCCCTTCATACGGGATTCAAACTGTCCTCTGAACTGAGTGCCTGCCACAAGGGCGGTCATATCAACAAGATGTACCTCTTTTTCCTTGAGCTTATAGGGAACCTGACCCGACACTATCTTCTGTGCCAGAGCCTCGGCGATAGCCGTCTTACCTACGCCCGGCTCACCTATGAGACAGGGGTTGTTCTTCTGACGGCGGCAGAGTATCTGTGTCAGACGGGCAAGCTCTCTGTCTCTGCCTATGATGTTATCTAATTTACCCTGTCTCGCACGGTCGGTAAGGTCCATACAGTACATACCGAGAAACTTCTTTTCGGGAGCCTTGGGAGCACCCTTTGCGCCCTTCTGCTTTGGACCGCCCTTAGGAGGTACGGCTCCGTTGGGAACACCTCCGGGAGGCATCATACCGCCGAATATCTTTCTGAAATCGATGGGAGGAGTGCGGCTGTCAGTGACCTCGGTGGAGTCTACGCCCTCTTCACCGTCAGACATCATATCCTCCATCTCCATCTCCAT
>JAFQHD010000155.1 GCA_017398145.1 Clostridia bacterium | reverse complement strand
TTCGGTGGGGATGTCATAGTTTACCTTGAGAGTTTCGGGAAGCTCAAGGGTAGCCTCACGGGCTTCAACGGGGTTGATAACGTACTTCTTGATCTTTGCTACATCATCCTCGGTAAGTGTACCCTCGAGAGCATAAACTCTTGCGGTACGGATAAGGGGTCTCTCGCCCTGAGAGATGATCTGGATACACTGAGCAGCAGAGTCAGCACGCTGGTCATACTGACCGGGCAGATACTCGGTTGCAAAAACAACGCCATCGGTTGCAGGGAACTCAGCATAGGTGTCATCGAGCTGAGGCTCGGAGAATACGGTGTTTACCGCATAGTCAAAGAGATCCTTCTCGATGCCCTCGCAGTCATATCTGTTAAAAAGTCTTACCTTGGTAAGACCCTCGATACCCAGAAGCGACTTTGCATCGGAGAGAAGGGCTCTTGCCTCGTTGTCAAGACCTGTTTTCTTTTCTACGTAAATTCTAAATACCATTTTTGTCACCTTATTTTAAAGCATCTAATGCTCTTTTACCTATATCGCTTCTGCGATATGCGTTTTCAAAATGAACCTTGTCGGAATATTTGTATGCTTCCTTAACTGCCTCTTCAAGGGTGTCGCCGATAGCAACAACGCCAAGCACACGTCCGCCGCCGGTAACTACCTTACCGTCAGCAAACTTAGCACCTGCTACATATACCTCACGGTCAGCTTCTCTTTCGGGAAGTGTGATCTCAAAGCCTGTGTCATACTTGCCGGGATAGCCGTTACTTGCCATAACAACACAGCAAGCAGACGCGTCCTTGATCTTTATCATATCCTCTGTAAGATTACCCTCACGGCAAGCCTTCATTACAGAGAGAAGGTCGCAGTCAAGCAGAGGAAGAACTACCTGAGTTTCGGGGTCACCGAAACGGCAGTTATATTCAATAACCTTAGGACCGTCCTTTGTAATCATAAGACCGAAGTAGAGACAGCCCTTAAATGCTCTGCCTTCCTTTGCCATAGCGTCAACTGTGGGAAGGAAGATCTTCTCCATACACTCTTTAGCTACAGCATCTGTATAGTAAGGGTTGGGAGCGATAGTACCCATACCGCCTGTATTAAGACCTTTGTCACCGTCAAGGGCTCTCTTGTGGTCCATTGAGGACACCATAGGAACTACAGTCTTACCGTCAACGAAGGAAAGAACGGATACCTCGGGACCCTCGAGGAATTCCTCGATAACGATTGAGCTTCCGCTTTCACCGAAGACCTTGTCCTCCATTGCAGCCTTGACAGCGTCAACTGCCTCCTCACGGGTCATGGCAATTACAACGCCCTTACCCAGAGCCAGACCGTCAGCCTTGATTACGGTAGGGATGGGAGCAGTCTTAATGTACTCAAGAGCAGCTGCGGCATCGGTGAACACCTCGTATGTAGCGGTGGGGATGCCGTACTTCTTCATGAGGTTTTTGGAGAATACCTTTGAGCCCTCGATGATAGCCGCTGCCTTGTTGGGACCGAAACAGGGAACACCAACTGCCTCAAGAGCATCAACACAGCCCAGCACCAACGGATCGTCGGGTGCTACCACTGCAAAATCTATCTTATTATCAAGTGCAAACTTAACGATATTGTCTATGTCCTTTGCACCGATAGCTACAAGCTCGGCATCAGCTGCCATACCTGCATTACCGGGGAGGGCATATATCTTCTCAATAGAAGAATTTTCTTTTAATTTCTTTATGATCGCATGCTCGCGGCCGCCGCCGCCAACAACTATTATGTTCATATTATACCTCTTTGATTTGTTGTGATGAATTGAAGCCTATAGCTTCATGAATTGCGGCAAGCCGCATGAATTGATGCTTCGCATCATGAATTGCACCGTTGGTGCATTAAGGAAACTTTTCGGCGAGCCGAAAAGTAATTTAATTGTAATTGTTTTTGCCCAATGGCAAAAACTTTCCTTAATGTATCCGAAGGATACAATTCATGGCCACAGGTCAATTCATGGCAAAGCCAATTCATAACAACGAAGTTGTCAATTCATACCCGAAGGTTTTAATGATGGAATAAACGCATTCCGGTAAATGCCATTGCCATACCGTACTTGTCGCAGCACTCGATAACGATATCGTCGCGGATAGAGCCGCCGGGCTCTGCGATGTACTTAACGCCGGACTTCTTTGCGCGCTCGATGTTGTCGCTGAAGGGGAAGAAAGCATCAGAGCCGAGAGCTACACCGTCGATGGTGTCAAGGTATGCTCTGATCTCATCATCGGTCAGAGGCTCAGGCTGCTCGGTAAAGTATTTCTGCCAGTTGCCGTCAGCGCAAACGTCCTCTTCGTTACGGTTGATATAGCCGTCGATCACGTTGTCTCTGTCGGGACGCTTGATATCTGCCTTGAAAGGAAGGTTAAGAACCTTGTCATACTGACGAAGGAACCAGGTGTCTGCCTTAGAGCCTGCAAGACGTGTACAGTGAACACGGCTCTGCTGACCTGCACCTACACCGATTGCCTGTCCGTCTACTGCAAAGCATACCGAGTTGGACTGGGTATACTTAAGAGTGATAAGGGAGATGATAAGGTCACGTTTTGCAGAATCGGGAATATCCTTATTAGCTGTTACAACATTTGTAAGAAGCTCGTTGTCTATCTTAAAGTTGTTTCTGCCCTGTTCAAAGGTGATGCCGTAAACCTGCTTATGCTCGATCTCGGCGGGAACGTAGTTGGGGTCGATCTCAACGATATTGTAGTTGCCGTTACGCTTGGACTTAAGTATCTCAAGTGCCTCGGGCTCATAGCCGGGAGCGATAACGCCGTCGGAAACCTCACGCTTGATCATTGTAGCTGTGGTAACGTCACAAACGTCGGAAAGTGCTACCCAGTCACCGAAGGAGCACATACGGTCAGTACCTCTTGCTCTTGCATATGCGCAAGCGAGGGGGCTTTCGTCAAGACCCTCGATATCGTCAACGAAGCAAGCCTTCTTAAGCTTGTCGGAGAGGGGAGTACCTACTGCAGCAGAGGTAGGGGAAACGTGCTTGAAGGAGGTAACCGCAGGCATACCGAGAGCCTCTTTAAGCTCCTTTACAAGCTGCCAGGAGTTGAAAGCATCAAGGAAGTTGATAAAGCCGGGACGTCCGCAGAGGATCTTGATGGGAAGCTCTGTGCCGTCGTGCATAAAGATCTTTGCAGGCTTCTGATTGGGGTTACAACCGTATTTAAGTTCAAATTCTTTCATTTTCATTACTCCTTAGTTATTCTTATTTATGGTGATTATCTCATTTTCGCTGCTGCAGAGAGAATGGGAAATAACAACGAGAGAAACTTTATTATCTTCGTTTAAGTTCTTCCAGCAGAGGTCAGCTAATTCCTTTGCGGTGTTGGGAAGAGCTACCTCCTCGGGCTCACCGTAGAAGGAGGGAATGGGGTTGCCGTCACACTTGTAGGTGTGGATAAAGTGACCTATACCTGTCTCGGGTCCGTACTCGTAGAAGAAACGCTGACAAACCTCGGGACGTCCGTTTGCACTCTTAAGAATAGAGAGCTTATATGTAAAATCAGAGTGATCTTCGTTATAGTTTACGATACCGGATATACGGGGAGTGTAGTTGGGATGGTCAGGCTCGTATTCGCGGGTACGAAGAGCTTCTTCAAAGGTCTTACCCTCGTTTATGAAATCATATATGGTATTTGTCTGGTCACCGTTTGTGATGATGTCGGTATTGCCGTTATTGGCGCAAAGATAGGGATTGTAGATGATAAGACTGGGGTCGGAGAGCTTGGACTCGTCAAAAGCCTTCGTTCTCATACCGCCGTCAAACCACTCAAATACTCTGTTACGGCTGTTCTCACTTCTGCCCATAATGAAATATGCTATCATTGCATTCTTGCCGTCAGCAGACTTACCGATAACGATACCTCTGCCGGGATAGGAGTTTTCTGAAAGTAATTTCTTTAAATCACACTTTGCCATTTTACTGTTCCTCCGATATTTCTTTACTAACCTTTTCAACTGCCTCAGGAAGTATCTTCCATTCAGCCTGTTCCATTACTCTTTTCTGCAGTATCTCGGGGGTGTCACCCTCCTCGATGTATACAGCTTTTTGCATGATTATCTCACCGCCGTCGGGGATCTCGTTTACAAAGTGAACGGTCGCTCCCGTTACCTTAACTCCGTAGCCGAGAGCCGCCTCATGAACCTTGAGTCCGTAGAAGCCTGCACCGCAGAAGGATGGGATAAGCGAGGGATGAACGTTGATTATGCGCTTGGGATATCTTGAGGTGAAATTCTCACTCAAAATACACATAAAGCCTGCAAGGACGATGAGCTCTATGCCATTTTCCTCAAGAGCGGCAATAATTTTTGCCTCAAATTCCTCTTGAGTAGTCTTTTTGATAACGGTTGATTTTATGTTTGCATTTGCGGCACGAGTAAGAGCATATGCCCCTTCCTTATTGGATATAACAAGGGTGATCTCGCCGCTTTCTATTATACCGCTGTTCTGGGCGTCGATGAGGGCCTGAAGGTTGGTACCGCCACCCGACACCAGAACTGCTATTTTACATTTGTTACTCATCTTAAAGAATAACTACAGGCTCTTCGCCCTTGTAGGTCTCACCGATGATGTAAGCATCCTCGCCGTTTGCACGGAGGATCTCGAGAGCCTTGTCAGCATCTTCCTTTGCAACAACAACGCTCATACCAACGCCCATATTGAAGGTGTTGAACATATCTCTCTCGGGGATGTTACCGGTCTTAGCGAGAAGGTCAAAGATAGGAAGAATGCGAACTGCAGACTTCTCGATCTTTGCACCGAATCCCTTGGGAAGAGATCTCGGAATATTCTCATAGAAGCCGCCGCCTGTGATGTGGGAAACAGCCTTAACCTTAACCTGGTCAAAGAGAGCAAGCATAGGCTTAACGTAGATCTTTGTGGGAGTGAGAAGTGTCTCGCCGACGCTCTTGCCGCCAAGCTCAGCTACGGGAACCTTGAGGTCCTTATTCTCAACGTCAAATACCTTACGAACAAGGGAGAAGCCGTTGGAATGAACACCTGAAGAGGGAAGAGCGATGATAACGTCACCCTCGGTAACAGTGGTCTTGTCTACGATCTTAGAACGGTCAACTACACCTACGGTAAAGCCTGCAAGGTCGTACTCGTCGATGGGGTAAAATCCGGGCATCTCTGCGGTCTCACCGCCGATAAGTGCTGCTCCGGACTGAACACAGCCCTCAGCGATACCGGAAACGATATTTGCTATCTTCTCGGGAACGTTCTTACCGCAAGCGATATAGTCAAGGAAGAAAAGGGGCTTTGCACCGACGCAGATAACGTCGTTTACACACATAGCAACACAGTCGATACCAACTGTATCATGCTTGTCCATAAGGAATGCGAGCTTGAGCTTAGTACCAACACCGTCGGTACCGGAAACAAGTACGGGTCTCTCCATTCCCTTTACGTCAAGCTCAAAAAGACCGCCAAATCCTCCGATGTCGCTGACAACACCGCTGGTCATGGTCTTTGCGATATGGCTCTTCATTAATTCTACTGCTTTATAGCCGGCGGTAATATCAACACCGGACGCCTTATAGCTTTCGCTGAAACTCTTTTCCATAATTTTAGCCTTTCGATTTATTTATCAAATATTATTTTTAAAATTCAGGATGAATTGAAACCTACGGTTTCATGAATTGTTTTCAACATGAATTGGCTTTGCCATGAATTGTGCTGATGCACATTAAGGAAGATTTTCGCTGAAGCGAAAATCAATTCTAATTGAATTGCTTTTTGCTTGCCGAAAAGCTACCTTAATGCACCACAGGTGCAATTTATGATGCGAAGCATCAATTTATGCGACTGTGTCGCAATTTATGACATCGGAGATGTCAATTCATTAGTATTTATTTCTTACTTCTTCGTCAGCCGCATAGATCTTCTCTGTATTAGCCTTACGCTGTGCGTCAAGCTTTGCTGCAAGGTCCTCATCTGTTATTGCAAGCATCTGGATAGCAAGCAGAGCTGCGTTTGCCGCACCGTTTATTGCAACGGTAGCAACAGGCATACCTGTGGGCATCTGAACTGTGGAGAGCAGAGCGTCCATACCGTCAAAGGTAGAGCCCTTTACGGGAATACCGATTACGGGAAGGGTGGTGTTTGCCGCAAAAGCACCTGCAAGGTGAGCTGCCATACCAGCAGCGCAAATAATAGCACCAAAATCATTTTCGCGAGCCTTGAGCGCATACTCTCTCGCCGCCTCGGGAGTACGGTGAGCACTCATAACTCTTACTTCATAAGGCACGCCGAAATCCTTTAAGGTATCAACTGCCTTTTCTACAACAGGCAGGTCGCTTGTACTGCCCATAATAATGGCTACTTTTTTCATAATCTATCCTCACTTTTTATTATTCAAAACAAAAAGGGCAGTCCTATTTTGTGAACAGGACTGCCCAGACGGTCGACATAATATACACCTTGTTTCCCTGTGGTTTATTCCACTTATGTCCGTCAGTTACAAGGCGCTTTTAACTACTCTGTAATTCTATCACAAAGTCAGCTTAAAATCAATGTCGCAAATGTAAACAAAGGCTGTCCTTTTTGTATAAAAGGTCACTTAGCTTTTGATTCGCAGTAAATGCAACGGTAGACCCTGTTTTCACGGTCGGTGAGCTTGAATACGTGGTCAAGCTCCTGCTCGCAGGAGGTGATGCAACGGGGGTTCTTGCATTTGATAACATTGGTTATTTTTTCGGGGAGTTCAAGGTGACGCTTGTCAACGATTTCGCCGTTTTTTACAACGTTAACGGTAATGCCGGGATCGATATAACCAAGTACATTAAGGTCAAGCTCGATCATTTCATCGATCTTGATGATATCCTTTTTGCCCATCTTACCGCTTACGGCATTTTTGATGATGGCAAGGTGGCAGTCAAGTCTGCCCAGATCCAGAATTCGGTATATCTCCAATGCCATACCCGGTTTGATATGGTCTATAACGTAACCGTTCTTGATAGAATCTATATTCATGCTTCCACCTCCAGTAGTTTCATAATGAGTGCCATGCGGACAAACTTACCGCAAGCGACCTGTTTGAAATAGCAGGCTCTGGGGTCATCATCGATCTCTACAGATATCTCATTAACTCTGGGCAGAGGATGAAGTATACACATATCCTCTTTTGCGGATTCCATCTTTTTAGCAGTAAGGATGTAGCTGTCCTTAAGACGGATATAGTCAGCCTCGTTAAAGAAGCGCTCCTGCTGAACACGGGTCATATAGAGGATATCAAGCTCTTTCATAGCTTCTACCAGATCTGTGGTCTCACGGTAGGACATATTGTTCTTGTCAAGAACATCGGTCTTCATATAGGTGGGGAGCTTAAGCTCATCGGGAGAGATAAGCACGATCTTGATTCCCGTGTATCTTGAAAGAGCGGATATAAGAGAATGTACCGTTCTTCCGAACTTAAGGTCACCGCAGAAGCCGACTGTCAGATTATCCAGTCTGCCCTTTTCACGACGGATGGTAAGAAGGTCGGTAAGTGTCTGTGTGGGATGGAAGTGACCGCCGTCACCTGCATTGATTATCGGAACACCGCTTCGGAAGGATGCAACAAGAGGAGCACCCTCTTTAGGATGGCGCATAGCGATAATATCAGAATATGCAGAAACCACCTGTATAGTATCGGATACACTCTCTCCCTTGGAGGCAGAAGAACTCTTCGCTTCAGAGAATCCAAGCACACTTCCGCCCAGAGAAAGCATAGCAGACTCAAAGGAGAGCCTCGTACGGGTAGAGGGCTCAAAGAAAAGGGTAGCAAGCTTCTTGTGCTTACATACTTCCTGATATTTTTCGGGGTTAGCGATAATATCATCCGCACGGTCAAGAAGCGCATCTATTTCATCTGTTGTGAAATCTAAAATATCAATTAAGTGTCTCATTTGTTTATCCAGCTTTCATCAGAGGGATTAGCTCTGAATTTCTTAAGTCTTTCGATATCCTCAGGCTTGATGTAGCCGATCTCAGCCGCAACCTCGCATACTGTATCAAAGTCGGTAAGGCTTGTATTTACTACGTTAGCCGCAGCCATACGGTCAAGACCCTTCTGCATACCGTAGGTGAAAATGGAAACAACGCCGAGAACCTCTGCACCTGCCTCACGGAGAACGTCAACGACCTCAAGAACGCTGCCGCCTGTGGAGATAAGGTCCTCGATTACAACTACCTTCTGACCGGGGAGCAGCTTGCCCTCGATCTGGTTCTGTCTGCCGTGGTCCTTTGCACCGCTTCTTACGTAACCCATAGGCATATCAAGCATATGAGCGGTGATAGCTGCGTGAGCGATACCTGCAGTGCTTGTACCCATAAGTACTTCACATTCGGGGTAAAGCTCCTTAACCTTCTGCGCAAGGCTGGACTCGATAAGAGTTCTTACCTCGGGAGCTGTAAGTGTTAATCTGTTATCACAATAAATAGGGCTCTTGATTCCGCTTGCCCAGGTAAAGGGCTCGTCGGGACGAAGAAATACTGCACCTATGGAAAGTAATCCTTTTGCTACTGCTTTGTTCATTTTAATTATCTCCTTTAATCTTCTTTAGTCTACGAATTCAGCAACACATCTTCTGTATGCCGCAACGGGGTCCTCTGCTGCGGTGATAGGTCTGCCCACAACGATATAGTCAGAGCCTATTTCCTTAGCCTTTGCGGGAGTAGTTACACGAACCTGATCGCCGATATCACCGTCTGCAAAGCGAACACCGGGAGTAACGGTGAGAAATTCCTTACCGCACTTTTCCTTGACCTTGCCTGCTTCAAGGGGAGAGCAAACAACACCGTCAAGACCAGCCAGCTTTGCGTTGTGAGCGTAGTGCATAACCACCTCGTCGATCGGCTTGTCGATAAGAAGATCGTTTGTCATACGCTCCTGGCTTGTGGAGGTAAGCTGGGTAACTGCGATGAGAAGGGGTCTTGTGCCGTCGGGACGGGTAAGTCCTTCAAGAGCAGCCTCCATCATAGCGATGGTACCGCTTGCGTGGAGGTTACACATGTCTACGTTGAGGGCAGAGAGAACTGCCATAGACTTCTTAACTGTGTTGGGGATATCGTGGAGCTTGAGATCAAGGAATATCTTGTGTCCGCGTTCCTTTAATTTTCTTACCATATCGGCACCTGCCGCATAGTAGAGCTCCATACCTATTTTTACATAGGGCTTTTCTTCCTTGAAGTTGTCAAGAAACTTTAATGTTGCCTCTTCGGACGAAAAGTCACAGGCAATGATAACGTCGCGTCCCATCAGTGTGCGCCTCCTATTATATCTGTTAATTTATCTATTTTATATTTTTCCATTACGCGGGGAAGATCCTCGATAATGTCGCGGCAGGCATAGGGGTTGACAAGGTTTGCCGCGCCTACCTGAACCGCAGTCGCTCCGCAGAGCATCATTTCGATTACATCCTCGGCAGTTGTGACACCGCCCATACCGATTATCGGAATATTTACCGCCTCGTATACCTGATATACCATACGCAGAGCTACGGGCAGAATAGCAGAACCGGAAAAACCGCCCATCTTGTTTGCCGCAACAGGCTTTTTGGTACGCAGGTCAACACGCATACCCAGCAGAGTGTTGATCATAGAAATACCGTCTGCTCCTGCTTCCTCGCAAGCCTTTGCGATAGAAACGATATCTGTTACGTTGGGGCTTAATTTAATATATACAGGCTTTGTGGTGACAGCCTTAACAGCCTTTGTTACCGCCGCTGCATTCTCACAGCTTGTACCGAAAGCCATACCGCCGTTATGTACGTTGGGGCAGCTTATATTTACTTCAATGATACCCACGTCAGGCTCTTTGTCGATTTTTTCGCAGGTATAAACGTATTCGTCGATAGAAAATCCGCTTACGTTTGCTACTACCTTTTTATTGAATACCTTACGCATCTTGGGCAGCTCTTCTGAAATAACTTTTTCAACACCGGGGTTCTGAAGACCTACCGAGTTGATCATACCCATATTGCACTCTGCAATTCTGGGAGTAGGATTACCGAAGCGGGGATCCTTTGTGGTTCCCTTAAAGGAGAAGGAGCCGAGGATATTAATATCGTATAATTCTGCAAACTCATAGCCGAAGCCGAAGGTTCCGCTTGCGGGGATAATGGGATTGTCAAGCTCCCAGCCCGAGAGATTTACCTTTAAGTCCTTCATCTCATGCCTCCTTATCCCAAAGAATTTCGTCGCTCACAAGGACAGGACCTTCCTTGCAGATACGCTTATTGCCATAGATAGTCTTGCAGCTGCAACCCATACATGCACCGAAGCCGCAACCCATTCTTTCCTCAAAGGAGAGCTGACCCTTCTTGTCGCTTGTCTTATAGAGAGCTTTTAACATTGGCTCGGGACCGCAGGCAGAATAATCAGTGTAGTCTATATCGCAGAGAGCGTTTGTTACAAAGCCCTTTACACCCACAGAACCGTCAACTGTTGTAACTATTACCTTACAACCGAGTGCTTCAAATTCTTCCTTATAGAATATTTCTGATGCGGTATTGAAGCCGAGTATAGCAGTAACTTCCTTACCCTCATTTATAAGAGCCTTGGCAAGTCCGTACATAGGCGGAACACCAACGCCGCCGCCTACGACTACAGGCTTGTCACCGCACTTTGCGGTATCAAAGCCGTTACCCAGTCCGCAGAGGATATCAAGCTCCGTGCCTGCTTCCATAGCCTTCATCTTTTCGGTGCCTTTGCCCACAACCTTGTAGATTATGGTTATCTCTTTTTCATTATAGTCACAAACAGAGATAGGACGGCGAAGATAAAGACCCTCGATGGCTATATTTATAAACTGTCCGGGATTTGTAAGAGCCGAGGTGTCTCCCTCCAGACGCATAAGATATACGTCGGGAGTGAGAGATCTGTTTTCTAAAATCGTATAAATACCTTTTGTCATATTAAGAATCTATTGTTGAGATACAGAGAGTTGTTTCCTCAAGTACGTCAAGGAGAACTCTTACCGTATCAAGTGCGGTGAACATAGTTACGTTGTTTTCGGCTGCACAGCGGCGGATTTCAAAGCCGTCCGAGCTGTGGGAATCGCGGTTGATATCACGGGAACTGATAACGTAGTTCACGTGACCCTGACGGATAGAGCGAAGTATCTCGTCACTGCCCTCGCTTATCTTCTTCATAACGTGGGTACGGATTCCGTTAGCCTTTAAGAAGTTTGCAGTACCCGCGGTAGCCTCGATATTGAAGCCGAGATTGTAGAAGCGGCGGATAAGAGGAAGTGCCTCTTCCTTGTCCGAATCAGCTATACTTACGAAGATAGTACCGTAGTTTACTACGTTCATACCGGAGGACTGGAGTGCTTTATAAAGCGCTCTTGTCAGCTTGTCGTCATAACCGATAGCCTCACCGGTGGACTTCATTTCGGGCGAGAGGTATGCATCAAGACCTCTGATCTTTGAGAAGGAGAATGCGGGAACCTTAACGTACCATCTCTTCTTCTCTTCGGGATATACGACCTCGATGCCCTGATCCTTTAAGGTCTCGCCAAGCATTACCTTTGTACCGATATCCGCAAGGGACCAGCCGGTAGCCTTGGAAAGGAAGGGAACTGTTCTTGAGGAACGGGGGTTTACCTCAATGATATATACATCCTCGTTTTTATCAACGATAAACTGGATGTTGTAGAGACCTACGATGCCTATACCAAGACCGAGTCTCTTTGTATAATCAAGGATAGTATCCTTGACCTTCTGGCTAACCGAGAAGGTGGGATATACCGATATAGAGTCACCGGAGTGGATACCGGTTCTCTCAACGTGTTCCATAATGCCGGGAACAAATACGTCCTTGCCGTCGCATACCGCGTCTACCTCAAGCTCCTTACCGAATATATACTTGTCAACAAGCACGGGGTTTTCCGAATCAAGCTTGATAGCTGTATTGAGGTAAGTTCTCAGAGCTTCTTCGTTTGCAACTATCTGCATTGCTCGTCCTCCAAGCACGTAGCTGGGACGTACAAGCACGGGGTAGCCGATTTCTTCAGCTGCACGTACACCTGCCTCAAGGTCGGTCACTGCGTGACCCTTGGGCTGAGGAATGTCAAGCTCGTGAAGTATCTTTTCAAAGGAGTCTCTGTTTTCTGCACGCTCGATAGCTTCAAAGTCTGTACCGATGAGCTTAACGCCGTGCTTCATAAGGGGCTGAGCCAGGTTGATAGCGGTCTGACCGCCAAGGGATGCAACAACACCCAGAGGCTTTTCAAGCTCGATAACGTTCATAACGTCTTCAACCGTCAGAGGCTCAAAGTAGAGCTTGTCGCTTACCGTGTAGTCTGTGGAAACGGTTTCGGGGTTGTTGTTTATGATGATAGCCTCATAGCCGGAGTTCTTTATGGTCTGTACTGCGTGAACGGTGGAGTAGTCAAACTCAACACCCTGTCCGATACGGATAGGACCGGAACCGAGAACTATGATCTTCTTTCTGTCTGTAACTATAGATTCGTTTTCCTGCTCGTAGGTAGAGTACATATAGGAAACGTAACCGTCGTACTCACCTGCGCAGGTGTCTATCATCTTGTATACGGGGAAGAGGTTATTGTCTTTTCTGAACTTGTATACGTCAGGCTCGGGACAGTTCCATACCTTGGATATGAACTTGTCCGAGAAGCCCATTCTCTTAGCCTCGTACATTGTGTCGTAATCAAAGGGATTTGCGGTGAGTATATGCTCAAAGTCGATGATATTCTTATACTTGTCAAGGAAGAGCATATCTATCTGTGTCCTGTCGCAGATAACGCCTAAGTCTACACCGAGACGGATAAGCTGTGCTATAGCAAATATACGGTCGTCTGTGCCGTCCTTGATATAGTCAAGAAGCTCGTCGGTGGTCATTTCATCGAACTTTGCCATATGGAGATGGCATACGCCTATTTCAAGGGAACGAACAGCCTTTAAGAGACACTCCTCAAGGGTACGTCCTATACTCATGACCTCACCCGTAGCCTTCATCTGTGTAGAGAGCTTGTTGGAGGCTGTTGCAAACTTGTCAAAGGGGAAGCGGGCAACCTTGGCTACAACGTAGTCAAGTGCGGGCTCGAAGCTTGCGGGAGTGGTGGAGAGCATTATTTCGTCAAGGTTGAGACCTACAGCTACCTTTGCGGTGATGCGTGCAATAGGATAACCGCTTGCCTTGGATGCAAGCGCGGAGGAACGGGAAACACGGGGGTTTACCTCGATGAGGTAGTAGTCAAAGGACTGGGGGTCAAGAGCAAACTGTACGTTACAGCCGCCTTCTATCTCAAGTGCACGGATAATTTTAAGTGCTGAGTCACGGAGAATGTGATATTCCTTGCTTGTAAGGGTCTGGCAGGGAGCAACGACTATAGAGTCACCTGTATGGATACCGACAGGATCGATGTTTTCCATAGAACAAACGGTGATAGCGGTGTCGTTGGAGTCACGCATTACCTCGAACTCGATCTCCTTGTAGCCCTTGATGGATTTTTCCACGAGAACCTGAGAAACAGGGGAGAGAGCAAGAGCGTTCTTCATTATGGAAACCAGCTCTTCCTCGTTGTCGGCAAAGCCGCCGCCTGTACCGCCGAGGGTAAATGCGGGACGAAGAACTACGGGATAGCCGATCTTTTCAGCGATAACCTTACCCTCTTCGATGGTGTTTGCAACGTCCGAAGGAAGCACGGGCTCGCCAAGGTCAAGACAAAGCTGCTTGAAAAGCTCTCTGTCCTCGGCGCGCTCGATAGATTCGCACTTTGTACCTAAAAGCTCAACACGGCACTCGTCAAGAACACCCTTGCGGGCAAGCTGCTTAGCAAGGTTAAGACCTGTCTGACCGCCCAAGCCCGGGATGATAGCGTCGGGACGCTCGTAACGGAGTATCTTTGCCACATATTCAAGGGTAAGAGGCTCCATATACACCTTGTCGGCGATGGTGGTGTCTGTCATGATGGTAGCGGGGTTGGAGTTACAGAGTATAACCTCATAGCCTTCTTCCTTAAGTGCAAGACACGCCTGTGTGCCTGCGTAGTCAAACTCAGCTGCCTGTCCGATAACTATAGGACCCGAGCCGATTACCAGTATCTTCTTTATATCAGTTCTCTTAGGCATTCTCCTTTACCTCCTTCATCATATTTACAAAAGTATCGTAGAGATTTTCGCAGTCCTTGGGTCTGACTGTATTATCGACCTCAAACTGAACGGCGAACATTTTATCTTCCTTATTTTCTACACCTGCGATAGTGCCCTCGATTACGTTTTTGTGTGTAACGGTAAGGGCTGTACCCGCAATACTTTCCGGGTCGATGGTGTAGGAATGTATCTGATTTACCACATCAACGCGGTTGTTGATGAGATTTCTTACGGGATGGCTTCCGCCGCCGTGACCGAACTTCATTTTGTAACAGGTCGCACCGTAAGCCATACATATAAGCTCAAAGCCGAGAGAAATACCGAACATGGGGTACTTGCCCTTGAGCTCCTTTATTAACTCGATTACTACGGGAACGTCTGCGGGATTGCCGGGACCGTCGGAAATTAAGATTCCGTCGGGATTCATACCCTCGATTATTCTTGCTTCGGTGTTGTAGGGAACTACGGTCACGTTACAGCCTCTTGCGTTAAGCTCTTTTATAACGCTGAGCTTTGTGCCGCAGTCAACAACTACCACGTTGTACTTGGGCTTGAAGGTACGGCTGTACCATCTCTTCTTACAGCTTACTCTTGCAACCGCATCGGTAGGAAGCTCGTGAGTCTGCATATATTCTACAGCCTCTTCCTTGGGCTTGTCCGCATTGCAGATATATACCTTGCAGCTGCCGTTGTCTCTGATCTTACGGGTCAGCATACGTGTGTCAAGCCCTGCAATTGCGGGAATGTCATTTTCCTCAAGGATCTCGGAGAGAGTCTTTGTATATCTGAAGTTGCTGGGAGAGTCGTTGTACTCGCGGACTATAAGACCGCCTATGGTAGGAACCTTGGTTTCAAAGTCCTCCTCAGCGATACCGTAGTTACCGATAAGGGGATAGGTCATAAGCACCATATCGTCTGTATAACCGGGGTCGGAGATGACCTCCTGGTAGCCCACCATTGCGGTGTTCATAAGAAGCTCGCACATTGCCTCTACCTTGGTGGAGCCAAAGCCGTAGCCGTAATATTCCTGACCGTCCTCGGTCACTATCTTTCTGTCATACTTGATTGCCATACTATCCTCCTGTTAATTACTGTCATTAAGCATTCTCCGTAAACTTCTTTTCCCGCACAGGGTGTTGACTTACCCATCGAGAGGAAGCTGTTGGGATCTATTTTATATTTTCTTTCAGTACTAAGCACCGAGAAGCTTTCCTCGCTTTCGGGGATACCGAAGCGCTTTCTCGGATTTGTTACCATAAGCTCAAGGAGCTTTTCCATGGTTATTATGCCGGGCTTTACCAGCTCTGTATACATTATGGGGAACGCCGTTTCTATTCCGGTTATACCCATAGGACTTTTTGCAAGTCCCTGTGATTTTTCTTCAAGGGTGTGTGGTGCGTGGTCGGTTGCTATCATATCTATAGTACCGTCGATGATACCCTCACGCAGCGCCATCATATCCTCACGGCTGCGAAGCGGAGGATTCATCTTAAATCTCGCATCCTCCTGTAGGTCCTCGTCACACAATACGAGGTAATGAGGTCCCGTCTCACAGGTGACGGGCAAACCCTTGGCTTTAGCCTGTCTTATAAGCTCAACGCTTTCCTTTGTTGAGATATGGCATACGTGATAGTCACAGCCTGTCTCCTCGACCAACTTTAAGTCTCTTTCTATCTGCTTGTATTCGCTTTCGTTTGAGATACCGCGGTGACCGTGGGCTCTCTGATAAGCACATGAGTTTATATATCCGCCGAAGAGAAGGGAATTGTCCTCACAGTGGGCGGCGATTATCTTTCCGAGGCTCTTCGCCTTAAGCATTGCCGAACGCATCATTTCATCCGACTGAACTCCCCTGCCGTCGTCAGAGAATCCGCAGACCTTGTCAGCCATACCCTCAAGGTCGGCTAACTCCTCACCTGCCTCCATCATTGTGATAGAACCGTAGGGGTGGACGTTTATCACGGCATCCTTGTTTATTATATCGAGCTGCTTACCTAAAGTATCGGGGGTGTCGGGTACGGGGTTCAGGTTCGGCATACTGCACACGTCGGTGTATCCTCCTCTGGCGGCTGCCGCCGTTCCCGTCGCTATTCTTTCCTTCATAGAAAAGCCCGGCTCTCTCAGATGTACGTGAACATCCAAGAAACCGGGAGTAAAAATACAATTATCAAATTCATAAAAAACCTCTTTTTCCACAGGAACAAAAGAAGCTTTTCCTTCATTAATATATATATCACGGGAAGAAATGTTACCGTCGATCAGACATAATGCGTTTTTTAACTTGATCTGCATGGTCACCCTCCTTAAGGTCAGGGGAATCGAACCCCATATGGTTTTAGATGGCAGATATCCGCCATCTCATTGTCAGCGATTTAGTCAATATCTCTTATATTGCCGTCAATCGCTTTCGCGATCTGACGAATATCTGCTCATCTAAAACTGCGAAGCACATTCGGACGAGAGATTTTTTGAGATAGTTTGGTCGGTGGAGTTCGCAGGCTTGCTGGAGGCAAGTCAAAAACGGAAACGAGCAAAATAGCCTAAAATCTCCGTCCCAATGCATATTGGTTCGACTCTCCTGACCTTAACAAAAAAATATCTTGTCCTGCGACAAGATATAACTACACAACAAAGCCGGCTCTTGCACAGCAAAAACCCTGTTATTCTATTACATCTTGTCGGCATCTCTGTACCGCTCTTAAAGACCTTAAACAGTATATCACAATTTCATACTTCTTGTCAATAGAAATAATATACATACATATTTATTTAACATTCTGTTTATTGTCAATTTACCCAAATTATGAACAAAAAAATATATAAACTAAACAAAAATAAATTATTACCAAATAATTAACTGAAGTTGATTGACAAATGAATAAATTATAATGTATAATACTGGTTGTATGAGTTCAAAATTTTAAAAGGAGGAAAACCTAATGAAACTCACAAAGAGATTATTGGCTATCGTTCTCGTAGTTATGATGATCGTTCCCTCTATGGCGTTCATGAACTCTGCTGCAGGACAGTGGACAATAACATTCGACCCCGATGGCGGTGAGATGGTTGGTCCCACCACCTATCAGATCAACACAGGAGATTTCTATGTTGATGTATTTGGCGAAATGCCTCAGGCAGTTCTCGAAGGCTATACCCTTGTTGGTTGGTACAACGAGAAGTACAACTACGTTCTTGATATGTCTGAATCTGCATATTTTGCAGTTGCAGAGGATATCACCTTCGTAGCAATGTGGGAAGAAGCTCCCGTAGTTGATCCCACACCCGATCCCGATCCTACTCCCGATCCTGAACCCGTTGTTAAGGATTGGACAATGTACTTTGATCCCGATGGCGGTGAGATGGTTGGTCCTACCGAGTACGGCATCAACACCGGCGATTTCTACGCTGATATCTTCGGCGAGACCATTCCTCAGGCTACTCTTGAGGGTTATGTACTCGTTGGTTGGTACCTTGAAAAGTACAACTTCACACTTACCGACGGCGACGTTACAGGCGGCGGTTACTATGCAGTTTCCGAGGACAGCTACTTTGTAGCTCTTTGGGAAGAGGCGCCCGTTGCTCCTCCCGTTGATCCCGATCCTACTCCCGACGATGAAGACGTTAAGCCCGCTGATAAGAGCTGGACTATGACTCTTGATCCCAACGGCGGTGTTATGGATGAAGGCTTCAAGACTAAGTATTACTTCAATACCGGTGATGCTTACGTTGATATTATGCCCGGTTATCCTACCGCTACTCTCGAAGGCTTCGTTATCGCAGGTTGGTACCTCGAAGCTTGGAACTACACCTTTACACAGGGTGACTATGAGTCCGGTTACTACGCACTTTCCGAAGACTGCACACTCGTAGCACTTTGGGAAGAAGCTCCCGTAGTTCCCGACGAACCTACTCCCGATCCTTCCGATAAGGATTTCACAATGTATTTCGATCCCGACGGCGGCGAGATGGTTGGTCCTACCGAGTACGGCATCAACATGGGCGACTTCTACGCTGACATCTTTGGTGAAACCATTCCTCAGGCAACCCTCGAGGGCTACGTTCTCGTTGGTTGGTACCTTGAAAAGTGGAACTTCACACTTACCGACGGTGACGTTACCGGCGGCGGCTACTATGCAGTGGCAGAAGACAGCTACTTCGTAGCACTCTGGGAAGAGGCTCCCGTAGCTCCTCCCGTACCCGATAAGCCCGAACCTCAGCCCATTCCCGATCCTGTAAAGCCCGATGATAAGTCTTGGGTTCTTACATTCGATCCCGACGGCGGCGTTCTTGACGAAGGCTTTGAGTATCACTACTACTTCAACACCGGCGACGAGTACAAGGATATTCTTCCCGGTTACCCCACAGCTACTATGGAAGGCTGGAACCTCGTTGGTTGGTACCTCGAGGCTTGGAACTACACCTTCACAGAAGGCGACTATGAGACCGGCTACTATGCACTTGCAGAGGATGCTTACATGGTTGCACTTTGGGAAGAGGCTCCCATCGTTCCCGATGTTCCTACAGGTAAGGACTTCACAATGTACTTCGATCCCGACGGCGGCGTTATGGCTGAAGGCTGGGCAACCGAGTACGGTGTAAACGTTGGCGACTTCTACGCTGACATCTTCGGTGAAACCATTCCTCAGGCAACTCTCGAGGGCTATGTTCTCGTTGGTTGGTACCTTGAAAAGTGGAACTTCACCCTTACAGACGGTGACGTTACCGGCGGCGGCTACTATGCAGTAGCAGAAGACAGCTACTTCGTAGCACTTTGGGAAGAGGCTCCCGTAGCTCCTCCCGTTCCCGATAAGCCCGAACCTCAGCCCATTCCCGATCCTGTAAAGCCCGATGATAAGTCTTGGGTTCTTACATTCGATCCCGACGGCGGCGTTCTTGACGAAGGCTTTGAGTATCACTACTA
>JAFQHD010000154.1 GCA_017398145.1 Clostridia bacterium | reverse complement strand
TAAGCATTCAAAGGTGGCATAAACATCGAGTTTATGCCACCTTTTCACACTTTTCCGCGAAAAGGGGCACTACTGTACTTAGTACACCTACGGCCCCTTTTCACGAAAACGGTGGGGTTCCCCGAAACGAGCTTGCCGAGTTTTGGGGGTTCACACCTACCTTCCCTTTTCGAAGTCTGACAGCGTGTCGATAGGTTTATCGACACGCTGAATGTCCGCGGTAAAACCGCGGACATTTTTAATGTATAAAACTTTTAGAAAACAGAATTGAAAAATAAAAGCTATTTCCCAAAAACGAAAAACTATTGATTTTGGGAAACGAATGTAGTATAATAACCTTGCGAGGTGATTTTCTGTGAAGCTGATCGAAAGAAAACAATACTTAGACAAAATGATAAATGTTATCGGAACCCCCGATATTAAAGTGCTGACGGGTGTGAGACGTTCGGGTAAATCGAAGCTGTTGGAAGCTTTCAAAGCCTACGTGCAAAAGAACATTCCTAACGCTAATATTATCCATATCAACTTCAACCTGTCTAAGTACGATAACCTTAAAGAATATAAGACCCTTAACGAATATATCGAAAACAATTATGCAGAAGGCAAGGAAAATTTTGTTTTAATTGACGAGATTCAAATGTGCGATAACTTTGAGCTGTGTATAAACAATCTGCACGCAACCGAGATGTATGATATTTATGTCACGGGTTCAAATGCTTTTCTGCTCAGCTCAGACTTGGCGACACTGTTTACCGGCAGAACATTTGAGATCAAGGTGTATCCGTTCTCATTTGCCGAGTATGTACATTACTTCGGACTTGGGGACAAATATACCGCTTT
Source organism: Clostridia bacterium (assembly GCA_017398145.1). GTDB lineage: Bacteria > Bacillota > Clostridia > Oscillospirales > CAG-272 > RGIG7300. Next base: position 5,840 of record JAFQHD010000154.1, on the reverse strand, counting down.
CGATAACTATATGCTTGAGGGCGGTATGTCCGGTTCATATCTGTATAAGGAGCAGGAGGATAAATACGATTATATCGAATCCGTTTTTGATACCTTAATTTTAAGAGACATACGGCAAAAGTATAATATCAAAAATCCTGCTTTGATGGATAGAATTTCTCAATTCTTGATGGATAATGTGTCTAACTTAACCTCAGCGAGAAGCATCACCGATACGCTTACGTCAAACAAGGATAAAATCAATCATAAAACTGTTGGTAATTATCTGAACTATCTATGTAACGCATTTGCCTTCTATAAGTTTCGCAGATATGATATTAAAGGCAAAAAGTATCTTGCTTCTAACGATAAATACTATTTGAGCGACCATACCTTCCGTTACGCCAAGCTCGGCACGAAAAACTTAGATAACGGCAGAGTGATCGAAAATATCGTTGCGATGGAATTGCTCAGACGTGGTTACGAGGTTTATGTGGGTGTCTTGTACAAAAAAGAGATAGACTTTGTGGCTCTTAAGAGAAACGAAAAAATTTATATTCAGGTTTCGGACAATATAACCCATCCCGATACCTTTAATAGAGAGGTAGATCCTCTGCTTAGAATAAAAGATGCTCATCCCAAGATGGTTATAGCACGAACAAGAAACCCCGAATATCAATACGAGGGCGTTAAAATTGTGGATGTGGCAGATTGGTTACTGAATAAATAGTATTTTCACAAAAATAGATTTTAGGGTGCAAACCCTAACGAGTAATTACCTTTTGCGGAAAACCTATCCACAAACGGTCTGCTCGCTAAGATGATACAGAGCAAAGCCGCAATGAGAAAAATAAAGGCACAACCAACGGATTTTTAGTCCGAAGGCTGTGCCTTTTTCAATTTTTGCACACACTTCATAGCTGTGGCTGCTCGTTGCTTATCATTTCGTTAAGACAGCTTAAAGCCTCACTCAGTCCACCGACTTCGTCAATAAGTCCGACATCCACCGCTTGTTTGCCGTCAAGGATAGTGCCTTGATCTGTTGCCATATCAAAGTTTCCTGCCAGAAGGGACTCGAATTTTTCTTTGGAACAGTCAGAGTGGCTTACGATAAAATCGGTTATTCTTTCCTGCATCTTCTCAAAATAGGTGTAGGTCTGAGGCGCACCTATTACAAGCCCCGTGATGCGTACGGGGTGTACGGTCATGGTAGCAGAAGGAACGATAAACGATCGCTTTGCCGATACCGCAAGAGGTACGCCTATAGAGTGTCCTCCGCCTACAACGATAGAAACGGTGGGCTTACTCATCCCCGCGATCATTTCTGCAAGTGCAAGTCCCGCCTCCACGTCCCCTCCTACCGTGTTGAGGATGACCAGCACTCCCTTGGTATCCTCGCTTTGCTCGGCTTCTACTATAAGGGGAATAAGATGCTCGTACTTGGTGGATTTCTGGTTTTCGGGAAGAAAATAATGTCCCTCCACCTGACCGATAACGGTTATGGTCTCGATGGAGATTCCGTCTTTTTTGGTGATAATACTGCCGTTATCTTCAATATTTTCATTTTTTTGCGAATTATTCATTATTTTGTCTCACTTTTTCCTTTACTTTTTATTTCAATCATAGTATAATGAAATAAATTGATATTTATACTAAAGGAGATACATCATGGATAACAAGTTTATTGTTGAAACATCTGCCCGCCACGTACATCTGGCAGCAGAGCACATCGAGATCCTCTTCGGTGCGGGTCACGAGCTTACCCACAAGAAGGACTTAAGCCAGCCCGGTCAGTTCGCTTGTGAGGAGAGAGTTACCGTTGTAGGTCCCAAGAAGGAGATCGCAAACGTTATAGTGCTTGGTCCCGCAAGACCCGCAAGCCAGGTAGAGGTCTCTCTTACCGATGCAAGAACACTCGGCGTTGTTCCCCCCGTTCGTGAGAGCGGCGATATTGCAGGCACTCCCGGCTGCAAACTGGTTGGCCCCTGCGGTGAGGTTGAGCTTGACTGCGGTGTTATCGCAGCTAAGCGCCATATTCATATGACACCTGCTGATGCAGAAAAGCTCGGCGTTTGCGACAAGGAGATCGTAGGCGTTAAGCTTGATACCGACAGACCCCTTGTTTTCGGTGACGTTGTTGTAAGAGTTAACCCCAACTTTGCTCTTGCAATGCACATCGACACCGACGAGTCCAATGCCGCTTGTGCATTTGGTGCAGTAATGGGTGAGATCGTTAAGTAATTTTGCATTTTAAAGGCGGTGTTGTATGACACCGCCTTAATTTTTTATTAAAACTATTGCAAAATTTATTTTTGTAGTGTACAATTAAGATGAGGTGATATAGATGATGAATAACGAAAAAGAAAAAACCATAACCTTTTCACTTAAGGACACCAAGGAGCTTGAGGCTAAGAGCATACTTCTTACCGTTTATCAGGCACTTCAGGAGAAGGGCTATAATCCTCTCAATCAGATAGTGGGCTATATCCTGTCCGAGGACCCCACCTACATCACCAACCATAAGAACGCCCGCTCGCTTATCTGCCGTATCGACAGAGACGAGCTGATGAACAATCTGGTTAAGAATTATCTCGGACTTAAGTAAAATATGACCGTATACGATTTTGTGGCAGGAAGCGAGATAGAGAGTATCGACCTTCCTGTATCTGTCGCGCTCGGCAATTTTGACGGATTGCATATCGGGCACAGCACGCTTATACGGCAGGCAAAATGCAGCGATAATAAATGCTGCGTTTTTACTTTCCGCCAAAATCCCTTCGGCTCTGCGCGTATCATCGGTATAGAAAAGAAGCTTGAGCTCTTAAAGAGTATGGGCGTTGATTATGTCTGTGTCTATGATTTCAGTGAAATACGGGATATGTCCTATGAGAGCTTTATCGAGGATATCCTTATAGGCAGGCTTAACTGTGTAAGAGCTGTATGCGGATTTAATTTCAGATTCGGCCGCGGAGCTGAGGGTGACAGCCGAAAGCTCAAGGAGTATATGGAGAGCTGCGGCAGAGAAACCGTTATCTGCGATGCCGTAGAATATGAGGGTAAGGCGGTAAGCTCCTCACGTATCCGTGAGTGCCTTATGGCAGGGGATATCCCTTCGGCAAACGCCATGCTCGGCAGAGCCTATTCTGTTGATTATCACGTTTCCCGCGGAAACGGTATCGGAAGATCTCTCGGATTTCCCACCATTAATCAGGCTTATGACGGCGTTTCGGTCAAGCTGCCCTACGGCGTTTATATCTGTAGCTGTATGGGACGTCCCGCTATTACCAATTTCGGGGTAAGACCTACCGTCACCGATAAAAACGAGCCTTTTTTTGAGACCTTTATACTCGACTATGACGGGGATCTCTACGGTGAGGATATTACTGTTGATTTTCACCGGATAATTCGACCCGAAAAGAAATTTTCCACCTATGAGGAGCTGTCACGACAGATAGCTCTCGATGTTGAAAAGACAAAGGAATTCTTTAAATGAAAAGAATAATAATTTTTCTGCTTATATCGGTAATGCTGATATCGGCTTTTGCCCTTTCGGGCTCTGCCGAGGATGCTCCTTTACCTCTCTATTCGGAAAACTATATTGTTTATAATATAGAAAATCAGGAGATATGCTTTGAGGGTAACCCCGACGCCCGACTTGCCACTGCGGGCACAGCTAAGATAATGACTGCCATACTTGCTCTTGAGCATTTTGAGGGTCATTACGAGGCTTCGATCACGGTCAAGGACGGCTGGCTTAAGGATGTTACCGGTCTTACCGCAGGCTTTAAGCTCGGAGAGGAGCTTGTAGCCGAGAAGGTCATATCCGCCCTTATCATCGGTAACGGAAACGATGCCGCATATATCCTTGCCCATTCTGTAGCAGGCTCAAAAGAGGCTTTTGTGGATATGATGAATCAAAAGGCAGCCGAGCTTGGTATGGAGGATACCCACTATACCAATCCCGCAGGCACGGATGAAGAGGGAATGTACACGACCCCCGCCGACGTTGTCAAGCTTGCCTGTCATGCCTACAGCATAGCAAAATATATTGAGATATCAGATTCGCCCTCCGTTGCCCTTGAGGCCACAAGCAAGAACAACGGCAGAAATCTCTATAACAGAAACTATTTCGTTTCAAACTATTATAATACTAAGTACCTTACCCCCTCGGTCATGGGTCTCAATGCGGGATACTCCAGCAATGCAGGCTGGTGTATTACCACCATCGGACGCAGTAACTCGGGACTTACATACGTCGTGGTGGTCATGGGTGCCCGCGACCCCGAGCCCGAATACGACGAAAACGGAGTTGAAAAAAAGAGGGACAAGTTCTTTGTTTCGGGTTACGAGGATGCGCTTATGCTACTTGATTGGGCGTATAAGAATTTCGGATATTTTACCATAGTTGACACCTCCACCATGGTATGCGATATCCCCGTCAAGCTCTCAAACAAGGTGGACCACGTGGTGCTTCTCCCCGAGGAAAAGCTGGTTTCCTTCCTGCCCTTGGATACCGATATCGACTCTGTTGTCACCAAGGAGATCTCGCTCAAAAAGCAAACTCTCAAGGCTCCCGTCAGTCAGGGACAGGTGGTGGGTGAGCTGACCGTCTTTATCGACGGAGAAAAAACGGGAACGGTAAATCTCATTGCCAGAAACAACGTTGACCGTTCAAACTGGCTTCTCATACTTGATATCATACTTACCTTCCTTACCAATCCCGTGGTCATAACAATAGGAATCATACTGATACTGCTTATAGTTATATATGTGATACTTCAGGCAAGACGTATAGCCCGCAGAAGACAGGTAGTAAAATACAGAAAGAAATGATGTAAAACTCCACAAAAATCGTGGAGTTTTATTAATATTTATGGATATATTTATAAACAAACATCGTTATTTGTTGACAGTTCAAAGAATGTTTGGTAAAATCGCATATTGGAATGATAAAAATACAAAGGAGTATTTTATGAAGATGACAAAAAGGATAATTGCTCTTGTTATGGTGCTGGCTATGCTTGTACCCGCAATGGCAATAACCTCTATGGCAGACGGTGGATATACCGTTGCTTTTAACGCCAACACAGGTGTCGGTGGTCCCGGTGCGGTAAGCACTTCGGGTACTTTGACAATACCTTCAGCCGAGCCTTCAAAGGACGGAATGGTTTTCCGCGGCTGGGCTACCACAGCCGAAAATGCGGCTCTCGGCGTGATCGCTTACAGCTATGATGCCAAATACGGCGGAGCTGCAAAGATCACCGTTACATCCGACACCGTGCTTTATGCCGCTTGGGCATATACAGTTACCCTTAACAGAGGTGCTGAAGGCAGCGGTACGGCTAATGTTACAAAGTATAAATTCCCCGGCGCTGACCTTGAGCTTCTTACATCTAAGTCCAAGATCAAGTCAAGCTACGGTATGTACCCCAAGAACAGCGACCAGCGTGTATTCATCGAGTGGAATACCAAGCAGGATCCTACCACCTCCAAGGGTACGGGTACTACCTACCGTGAGGCTTATACCGTTAATGCAAACACCACTCTCTATGCCATCTGGGGCTACCGTATCCAGTATAACGCCGACGGCGGCACTTTCCCCAAGACAGGCAACAGCATATTCTTAAAGTATGTCTGCGGTTATGACGATAACAATTATCAGAACCCCAAGACCCTTTACGGCAACTTTGACCTTCCCGAAGGCTCAAACAAGCCCGTAAAGACCGGTTGCAGACTTTACACAATGTCAGACGGCAGAGTTTTCTACGGACTTCTTTATTCCGATATGACCTTCTTTACTACTGAGACCGCTCAGCAGAATCTCACCATTCCTCCCACGGGCGGCAAGCTTCCCTGGAGCG
>JAFQHD010000015.1 GCA_017398145.1 Clostridia bacterium | reverse complement strand
GGGTCCGTAGATCTCGTTGACACCAACAATTCCTTCAGCGCTCCTAAAGTCGCTTGAACTCATTGGGTGTCTGCCGTCCTCGCAGATACGTTTCATCCGCCACTGGCGGCACGTATCTGTTCGGCGTACTAAGTACGGTAGAGACGATTTGGCGGGAAAGTGTGAAAGGACGGTATAAACTCAATGTTTATGCCGTCCTTGAATGCTTATCAGACTTCAATGGGAAAGCTGATGAAAAAACTCAAACCCGGCAATTGTGGGAGAAATATACTGTGTAAATATTTCTTTTCACACGTCCGACCGACTTTTTCGACAGTCTGAACGGATGCCCTATGGCATCCGTTGTTGACTTTATATGGATTTGTTGCTATAATTATCTAAAGAGATAGTTACGGAGGTCGGATATGAAAAAGATCTTATCATATTTACTTGTATCGGCAATGCTTATGTCGGTGTGCAGCTTTATTCCCGTAAATTCCGAAAGTGTTGGCGTAACCACGGAGCCCCGTGCGATGGCTACAGCAACCCACGGTACCGATGTTATCATAACAGCAGGCAAGGATCCTTCTGAATATAATCTCACATGGACCTCGACGGTTGACGGTGCAGAGTATCTGCAATATGCAGAAACAAGCATGCTTATTAACGGGAATATGCCTTATGATGCCGTGACCGTTCCCGCCAATAAGTCTGCGTCCACCGCTGTCTATACGGTAAGGGCAGTTATGTCCGGTCTTTCGGAAAGCACCTCCTACAGCTATCGAGTCGGAAGCGATTCTATAGGCTGGTCTGCTGTATATGAGTTCTGTATTTCGGATAAGAGTGACGGAGCATTCTCTTTTATTCTTGCGGGAGACCCTCAGATAGGTGCAAGCTCGGTATCGGTTGATACCAAGGCGTGGAACACCACTCTTTCAAAGGCAGAGGAATGGTTTGGCGAGGACATAGATTTTCTTATGACAGCAGGAGACCATATCAACAAGAGTACAACTCTTGAGCAGTATTTCGGTTACAGCGATCCCTCATGGCTTCGATCCCATATGATGTTAGGCACCCCCGGCAACCACGACAACGGTGAGAGCTACAGCGATCATTTTACCTATACCGATAACGATTCCGGAAGCGTAGCAAGCGGCGGAGTATATGCAGGTGACTATTGGGTAGAGTACGAGGGCTGTCTTATAGTTTCTCTCAATCTCAACAAGAACAGCGTAACAACACACTCCAACTATATGCGAAAGGCTGTTTCAGAGTACAAGGCACTTTACGGTGAACCAAAATGGACTATCGTAGTGTTCCACCAGAGCATATATTCTGCAGGCATTCGTGCCATGGATTCCGGCAACCTTGACAAGCGTGACAGATTGGCTCCCGTGTTTTCGGAGCTTGGTGTTGATGCAGTCCTTGCAGGTCACGATCATGTCTATACAAGAGCCTATATGATTAACGGTAATACCGTAATCGACAATATCGGCAGATATACCTCCGTTATGGGCGATCCCTACGGATCATACGACGATCCCTCGGAGGGTGATGTATTTTATCTTACGGCAAATTCATCCACCGGCAGTAAGTATTACGAGCTTTATGCCGAGCAGATGCCCTTTGCCTATGCAACAAGCGAGGAAAATATTCCTACGATAACAAAGGTAGATGTGACCGAGAGCTCTATGACCTATTCTACCTATTATGTAGGGGCGGATAACTCTATCGGAGATCTAATGGACTTCTTTTCCATCCACCGTTACGCCGAGGAGGACAACACTCCCCCTATGCTCAATGTACCCTCGGTTACTTATTTTGACGGTGATGTAGACATTCTTGAGGGTGTAACAGCATACGATAACTGCGATAGAGAGCTTACTGATTCTGTTGTAGTAAGCGGTACGGCTGATCCTCGCGGCGAGACCACCGTTACCTATAAAGTAACAGACAAGGCAGGAAACACTACGGTAAAGCAGAGAAAATTTATCCCTATCTCTGAAGCTACCGTTATTACCGAAGCGGCAACACAGTGGAGATATTCAGACTCTGTTGATGCTCCCGAAGGCGATTGGAGATCTGTTGGTTACGATGATAGCGGCTGGAAAACCGCTGTCGGCTCCTTCGGCTCAAAGAACGGGGCTATACAGGCTATAGGCGGCTATACACCAAAGAATCTTTTACAGCAGTATTATCCCGCAGGACATGCAAGTGCAGGAGATAATATACCTAACTACTTTTTCAGAGGTTATTTTGATATCGACGAGCCTACCACCGTTTCCAAGCTCTACGGTAAGATAAACTACGACGACGGCTGTAATATCTATATTAACGGTGTCCTTGCACAGAGCTTCAACACCGATGATATAGGTGAGGGAATCGGATATAACGGCAATAATTCCTCTAACGCCGAGGAGGGCTATATAGATATAACAGACAAGGCTTTGATAGCTTCCTTTAACCTTAAGAAGACAGGTAATGTTATAGCAGTTCAGCTTTATCAGTCTGATTATGATTCAAGCGATGTTTTCTTCCGCCTTAAGAACCTTACCGTTACATCCACGGCGACACAGCCCTTTGTTACAAGCGAGGGTGTTCGGGTCACCATGCATAATATATCCGATGTCGAGGATATATTTATCGCCGAGGGAGATCATGATACTTACCGTGAGGTCAAGAACAACCTTGTAGTCGGACTTACACAGAACAAGCTGAAGGGCGAAAATGAGTATACTTATATACTTCCTCATCACGGTATACATACTGTTTATTTGAGATATGAGGACGGAAGCTATCTTATCTTAAAGCAGGATATAGTCGGCGCAGAGCCGGAATATACCGTAAACGGACTACAGCTGACGGTACATAACCTTGATAACGTCAAGGTCATCCGTACTGCCTACGGCGAGTTCAATTCTGTTTCTGCCATGAAAAAATCGACAACCCACCGTGCTTTCACCGCAAAGAACGAGATCAAGGGACAGGATAGCTATATGATCCAGTACAGGGATAACGGAGCTGTAACGGTAGCAGTATGCTACAACGCCGGCTACACCGAGTTCTATACCTACGAGGTTGTTCAAAAAACACCTACGGTAGAGCAGTCGCGTAACATTGTTACTTTCGGTGATCTTGACGGACTTTATAATATCAGATACGCTAAGGGTGTATACACCACTTCAAGCCAGATCAAGGCTGCTCCCGGTTCTGTAGCACTTAAGCCCTCAAAGATCGACGAAAACGGCAATATCACCGTTAACCTCAATGCAGGAACCTACACCTTCTGTGTACAGTATAATGATGAATCGTATAATTACTATAAGGTTGTTGTAGAATAGTATAATTTAATGCTGAAAACGGTTGACCAAAAAGGTCGACCGTTTTCGTCCATAATTTTGCATTCTGCATTTTGCATTTTGCATTCCATAAGAAAACAGTTGACAGTGTCAACTGTTTTCTTTATAATGGTAATATAAGTACATTTAAGGAGATAAAACAATGAAAAGGTTATTATCTGCAATTCTTGTTGTTTTGATGCTCGTACCTATGGCGTTTACCGTTGATGCGGCAAACGTGGCGCAGGGAACCTGCGGTGAGGGTATGACCTGGACCCTTGACGATATGGGTACCTTAAGTATTCACGGAAGCGGTATTATCGACAACTATGGGCTTTGGAACGAGCCTCCGTGGTATGACTACCGTCTTAACGTCAAGCAGGTCATCATATACGATGCTCTTGTAATAGGCACTAATGCCTTCCGTGACTGTACCAATATGGAAAAGGCTACCGTTGTGGGCAGCAATCTTGCCATCATCGGTGACGAAGCGTTCTGGGGCTGCAGCTCACTCAGTCAGGTGCACTTTGGCAATACCGTACAGTACGTAGGCTCAAGTGTTCTTACGGGTACTGCGTACAGAGCTAACCCTGCAAACTGGGTCGACGGAATGCTCTACGTGAACAATATTCTGTTTGAGATCGACTACTATAAGTCGGGTGCTCTCAACGTAAGACAGGGAACACAGGTCATAGCGGATTATGCCGCAGACTTCTATAACTGTCAGGTTACATCCATCAATATTCCTTCAAGCGTAAAGAATATCGGTGACAATGCATTCCATAACTGTACAGCCGTAACCGAGATCAACATCGCAGAGGGTGTACAGACTATCGGTGAGTATGCCTTTGACGAGGCGGCAATCAGCTCTCTGACTATCCCCAACAGCGTTACCACCATCGAGAGCTGGGCTTTCTCGGATGCAAAGAACCTTGCGGATATCCATATCGGTACGGGTGTTACCTCTCTGGGTAAGACCGCATTCAGCGGAACTGCATATTATGATGATGATGCAAACTGGGATAACGGGATGCTCTATTGCGGAGACTATATGCTCTATGAAAGAAGCAGCTGGGGCTACGATAACTTCGTTATCAAGGACGGCACCCGTGTGCTTTCCGACGATAGCTTTTCCAACTCCACCGGACTCACGAGCGTACAGATTCCCGATACGGTGACCGTATTCGGTAACCGTTCATTTGACAACGTCCCCAATCTTACAATTAAGTGTTATGAGGGCAGCCTTGCAAAGGCATATGCCGAGATGCGCTCTATCCCCTATGAGATAGTATGTAAGCATCAGTTCGGCGAGTACGTATATGACAATAACGCTACCTGTTATTACAACGGAACCAAGTCTGCTACCTGTGCTCTCTGCGGCGAGAAGAAAACAGTTGAGGCAGAGGGAACAGCCCTCGGTCATAACTACGGCGAATGGTGGGTAGAGAAGGAAGCTACCTACACCGAGCCCGGTCTTATGCTCAGACGCTGTGATCGATGCGCAGGCTGTGAGGAAAAAGAGATCCCTATGCTTGAGATGCCCGTAGTAAAGGAGCCTTATCTCAGCTCATACGGCGTTCAGCTCACAGTTCACGACCTCTATGATATCAAGGACTACTTTATCGCAGAGGGTGACTGGAATACATACCGTGAAGTGAAAAACAATATGGTAGTTTCTATCGGTGCGGCAAAGCTTGGCAAAAATACCGAATACACCTACATACTTCCTCACCACGGTGTGCATACAGTTTATATCAGATACAACGACGGCAGTTATAAGCTTCTTAAGACCGAGATCACAGGCGCAGAGCCCGAGTTTGCAATAAACGGTCTTCAGTTGACTGTTTCCGAGCTTGATGATATCAAGGTCATTCGTACCGCATACGGAGAATTTGACTCTGTGGGTGCTATGAAGAAGGCGGCGACCCACCGCGCATTTACCGCAAAGGGAAATATCAAGGGCAATAACAGCTATAAGATCCAGTACAGAGAAAACGGAGTTGTGACCGTTGCGGTTTGCTATAACGACGGCTACACCGAGTTCTATACCTACGAGGTTGTTCAAAAAACACCTACGGTAGAGCAGTCGCGTAACATTGTTACGTTCGGTGATCTTGACGGACTTTATAACATCAGATACGCTAAGGGTGTATACACCACCGCAAGCCAGATCAAGGCTGCTCCCGGTTCTGTAGCTATCAAGCCTTCCAAGATCGACGAAAACGGTAACATTACCGTAACCCTTGCAACAGGCACATATACCTTCTGCGTGCAGTATGACGATGAATCGTATAACTATTACGTAATTACTGTTGAATAATCAAACCAAATGAAAAAGCATCCTTCGGGATGCTTTTTCTACCTTAACTATTATCTATTCACTATTCACTCTTCACTATTCACTTGATTTGAATTTAAGGTAATAAGTAATTAGTCAGCGTAACTTTGATCTACAGCTAATCACGTTTTATAATCATTGTTGATTTTTTAGTGAATAGTGAATAGAGAATAACGAATAGTGAATAACTTTTACTTGACAACTAAAGTCTATAGTAATATAATAATTACATATTTTTTTGAAAAGAGTTGATAGTATGAAGATTAGAGTAGCAATAGCAGGATACGGTAATCTCGGCAGAGGTGTCGAGGCGGCAGTTACAAAAGCAGAGGATATGGAGCTTGTGGCTCTCTTTACCCGTCGTGCACCCAACTCCATTAGTACCCGTACTGGTGTACCCGTATACCATATGGACGAGGCAGAAGCACACAAGGATGAGATAGACGTTCTCGTACTCTGCGGCGGCTCGGCAAACGACCTTCCCGCACAGACCCCCGCTATGGCAAAATACTTCAATGTTATAGACAGCTTTGATACCCATGCACGCATCCCCGAGCATTTTGCAAACGTAGATAAGGTCTGTCGTGAGAACGGAACCGTAGGCATTATCTCTGTAGGCTGGGATCCCGGTATGTTCTCGCTTAACCGTCTTATGGGTCAGGCTATACTTCCCGACGGTCACGACTATACCTTCTGGGGTAAGGGTGTCAGTCAGGGACACAGCGACGCTATCCGCCGTATCGACGGTGTTGTTGACGCACGCCAGTATACCATACCCGTAGAGGAGGCTCTTACTGCCGTACGTAACGGCGAAAACCCCGAGCTTACCACACGCCAGAAGCATACCCGTGAGTGCTTTGTAGTGGCAGCAGAGGGCGCAGACAAGGCGGCAATAGAGAAGGCTATTGTAACTATGCCCGATTACTTTGCCGATTACGATACCACCGTACACTTTATCTCAAAGGAAGAATTAGACCGCGACCACATGGGTATTCCCCACGGCGGAAGAGTTTTCCGTACAGGTATAACAGGCTTTGAGGACGAAAACAAGCACGTTATCGAGTATAGTCTGAAGCTTGATTCCAACCCCGAGTTTACTTCAAGCGTTCTTGCCGCATACGCAAGAGCCGCTTACAGAATGGCTCAGAAGAATGACTGCGGCTGCAAGACAGTCTTTGACGTTGCGCCTGCACTTATCCATCCCGCATCCGCAGAAGAACTGCGTAAAAATTTACTGTAAACAGATAGGCTTTGCCTATCTGTTTTTATAATACGAAATCAATTATTTCTTGAATTTTTTTCACACATTTTAAAAACACTAATAAAAAATATTGAAAAATAAAAAATCTTGTGATATAATTTTTTATTATAAAAGTTATCTATCACTATGGAGGTATATATGGATACAAATGTCAGACCCGAATCAATGCAGAGAATCACTACCAAGGAGTTAGCCGATGCTTTTATCGAAGAGCAGGTAAAGGCGGTAAGAGAGCAGGTAGGCGACAAAAAGGTGCTCCTCGCCCTTTCAGGCGGTGTTGACTCCTCTGTTGTTGCGGCACTTCTTATTAAGGCTATAGGCAGACAGCTTGTCTGTGTTCACGTAAACCACGGCCTTATGCGTAAGGACGAGAGCGAGCAGGTAGTTGAGGTATTCGGTAAGGCTATGGACTGTGAGCTTATCTACGTTGATGCAACAGACAGATTCCTTGACAAGTTGGCAGGTGTATCCGACCCCGAAAAGAAGCGTAAGATCATCGGCGGCGAGTTTATCGAGGTATTTGCCGATGAGGCAAGAAAGCTCAGTGCTGAGGGTGTTGAATTCCTCGGACAGGGAACGATATATCCCGATATCCTCGAGAGCAAGAGCGGTGTCAAGAGCCACCATAACGACGGCGGTCTTCCCGCAGACCTTAAGTTTGAGCTGGTTGAGCCCGTTAAGCTTCTCTTTAAGGACGAGGTAAGAGTAGTAGGTGAGGCTCTGGGACTTCCTCACGCTATGGTTTACCGTCAGCCCTTCCCCGGTCCCGGTCTCGGTGTAAGATGTCTGGGTGCTATCACCCGCGACAGACTTCACGCGCTTAGAGAAGCTGATGCTATCCTTCGCGAAGAGTTTGATAAGAACGGTCTCGCAGAAAAGGTATGGCAGTACTTTATCGCAGTTCCCGACGTAACATCTGTCGGCGTACGCGATAACAAGAGATACGAAGGCTGGCCTGCGATCATCCGCGCCGTAAATACAGTTGACGCTATGACCGCAACCATCGAGGAGATCCCCTATGAGATCCTCCACCATATAACCCACCGTATTACCCACGAGGTAGAGGGCATCAACAGAGTCCTTCTCGACCTTACTCCCAAGCCTATCGGTACCATTGAGTGGGAGTGATTTTGCAAAGCAAAATCAACTATGATCGTTTCGCAGAAACGGTCATATCATAACATTTGGCGAAGCC
>JAFQHD010000153.1 GCA_017398145.1 Clostridia bacterium | reverse complement strand
CCAGCGGCTTCAAGGTAAAGCAGTGCGTATACTGCGGCACTATCATGGAGTCCGAGATAATCGGCAGACTGGTTGACAAGGTTATTCAGAGCCTCACCATCGAGGTAACAGAGCTTGACGAGGGCGTTAAGGATATGTTCATTGCCAAGGGCGCTCATATGTTCTACCGTCAGGTTGCAAACAACAAGATATACGGTGAGTACGCTCTTAAGCTTGAGTCTAAGGACTGGTATACCAGTTACAAGGTAGCAGAGCCCGGTGTTTATACCGTTTATATCAGATATAACGACGGCAGAGCGCCCTTCTACTACCACGTAACTATCGACCTTCCCGTTCCCGAGGTCAAGGCTACCACCGACGGTCTTGACGTAACTCTTGAAGGCATTGAGGATGCAAAGGTTATCCGTATGGGTAAGGGCGATGTTGAGATTGCAAACATCAAGTCTGCCGAGGGATACAGAACCACTACCCCCACAGGCAATCCCTACACCTTTACAATGAAGAGCGAAGGACTCTGGACCGTTGTCGTTGAGTACAACACCGGCGTCAAGGTCAAGGTTCTTGTAGAGGTTAAAGCTTAAGTAAATAACGAAACAGGGCTTCTGCTGCGGCAGAAGCCCTTATTTCATCCATTAAAAAAGTGCTCTTTCGAGCACTTTTTTAATACTTACCGTATTTCTTTACTGCGTTGATAAATGCGTCAATGTTCTCATAAGGAACGTCAGGCTCAAGCATATGTGTGGGAGCGATACAGAGTCCGCCGCCCTTGCCAACGACCTCGATGATCTCCTTGACCTTTGCGTCAACCTCGTCAGCTGTACCGAAGGGCATCGTGGTCTGGGTGCCTACGGTACCCCAGAAGGAGAGACGGTCGCCGTACATTTCCTTAACCTTTGCGGGGTCGATACATTCAGGCTGAACGGGGTTGAGTACGTCAACGCCGATCTCGATAAGATCCTCGATGATATCGTATATAACGCCGTCGGAGTGATAGAATGCGAGGATGTCGGGCTTAACGGATTTAGCGGCAGCGATAGCTCTTGCCATATCGGGCTTGAGCCACTTGCACCACAGCTCACGGCTGAGCATAAGGTCCTTCTGACTTCCTACGTCGTCACCGAACATAATGAGGTCAAAGCCGCAGGCTGCAACTCTCTTTGCAACCTCTACCTGATGGTCAGCCATACGCTTGAGACAAGCTTCTGCCATCTCTTCATCAGAGATCATATCGCAGAGAAGGTTGTCAAGGCCGCGGAGATACCACGCAGGCTCAAAGATCTGTATAGCATTGAATACAGCGGCATAGCCCTTAGCATGACACTCGTCAACTCTTTCCTTCATACCCTCCCAGCGGTAGTCGGCAAGGATGTCGGGCATAGGGAAGTCCCAAACCTCTGAGGGATCAACGAAGTCCTCCATTGCGTGAAGGAACTTGGTGAAGTGAGCAACGGAACCGGGCTCAAAGGCAACGCCCCACTCGTCAACGGTGGTACCGGGCTTGAGACGGGGGAAATACTCGCTGTAGTCGTTCTGATGCTGGGTAGGTGTATATGTGAAGGTGCGGGCATCGAAGTCATAGTATTCCTCGTAGTTTTCAGCACCTGTCTTTGCCTTGAATTCTTCCTTCAAAGAAGGACAGAGCTCGAAGTAAAAGGGAACTCTCTCGGGATTCTGACGGCGAAGAGCCGCAAGTAAATTTTCTCTCGGGGTCATAGCTTTATCTCCTCAAAATATAATCATATTTCATAAATTTATAGTACCATATTTCAATGCTTTTTGTCAAGTACAATCGCACCGCCCAGATCTGTCAGAGGCTCATTTTTGTCATATATCAGCTCATAGCCTGCCGATTCTATGAAATCCTTGATTTTAACATAGTCCGGATGCTCCTCGATGTTGCCGAAGAATACCACCTTGTTTTCATAAACAAAGTTCGCACCGCCTATAAATCCGTAATCGTAACCGGGCAGACGAATATGCCCCGGGTTAATAAGCAGTACGTTTATGCCAAACTCGGACAGCGCATCGGATATACCCTTGTCTGACGTGACGGCATTGTTACCAAAGAGCAGTGTGGAGCATTTTGCGTACCCTTGACGGAGGTTTACCGCTTTGGGGTATAATTCCTTTATTTTGACGGAAAGGCTCTCCAAACGTCCGAAAAGCCTGTCTCCGACGGCAAAGGCATTTAAGAGCACGTCCTTGGGATATTTGTTTCCGAAGCTTTCCTCAGTAAGTACCATATCAAAGCCGTCGAAG
Organism: Clostridia bacterium; assembly: GCA_017398145.1. Classification (GTDB taxonomy): domain Bacteria; phylum Bacillota; class Clostridia; order Oscillospirales; family CAG-272; genus RGIG7300. The sequence goes on along the minus strand of JAFQHD010000153.1, from coordinate 7,353 downwards.
AGTTGTTTGTTACGTTCATAATAATCCTTCTGAACGATACTGCCGAACATCAGCATATCCGCGTGAGCCGACACAGGCTCAGGCAGGGAAGGATCCGGCGGCAGAAAAACAAGATCAAGCCCCATATCCTTGAATATGGAGCGAAGTGTGTTTGGTATTTGGTTTGAGATAAATAATGTTTTCATAAGAACAAAATATTATGCACAAAACTTCCCATCGTGTGATAACAAACGGTTAAAGCTGCCTTCACGCGATTTATGGGTGCAGGGATGTATCCCTGCCGATTTATGGGTCAAGGGACGTGTCCCTTGGAACGGCAAAACGGACAGCAAATGCTGTCCGCTAACGAATCGTATAATTAATGTTAAATTAAACGGCTCTTGTTACCTTGCCGGAACGAAGGCAACGGGAGCAAACTGCTACAGTCTTAACTGTGCCGTTAACATTAGCCTTAACTTTTCTGATGTTGGGCTTCCACATTCTGTTGGTCTTACGATTAGAGTGGGAAACGTTCTGACCGAATGTAACGCCCTTGCCGCATACTGAACACTTAGCCATATCTACACCTCCATAGGTTTTAATTTCAAAATTACTCAAGTGAAAAACATTATAGCACAAAGAAACAGAAAATGCAATAGTTTTTTGACATTTTTAATCTTTGTTAATATTTTCGTCGTTTTGTGTCCCCTTCTTCTTAAAGGAGAACTTATTTTCCTTGCCTGCAAGCAGTCTCTTCATGTTTTCACGGTGCATAAACAGCAATAAAAGAGTGGTCAGCACAGAGCAGATCATTATTACAAAATAGAGAGAGCTGTAATATTGAGGCAGATGAGTGTGAGGATAAAATGCCTTTAAGACTATGGGGTACATAAGACCGCCCATAATAGAACCTAAGGAAATATACCTTGTTATTAAAACGATAAGAACAAAGACAAAGAATACCACAAGGAATACTACAGGTTCGAGGGAGAGTATCATTGCAGCAGCTACCGCAACGCCCTTGCCGCCTTTAAAGCCGTACCATATAGGGAAGCAGTGACCCAGCATACATGCAAAGCCCGCTATATGTGCTGCAACCTCACCCATAAGAAATTCGGTAAGAAGCACGGAAACCACAGCCTTAAGAAGATCACCTAACAGTGTGAATATACCTGCAGCCCTGCCGTAGGTACGCATCATGTTGGTCATACCTGCGTTACCGCTGCCGTATTTTCTGATATCGTCGTGATATTTGATCTTTGAAATAATGATAGCAAAGTTAAGCCCACCCAAAAGATAGGCTATAGCTGCACAGATAAGTGTGCCGATCACAAGGAAGCCGAGGGACAGCGAGCCGTCCTCACCCATAAGCTTAAGGCCCAAAATACCGTATGCTCTGAGACTTGCCAACGTCATACGCTTTGATCCCCCTTCTGCCTAATGATTATCTTTATGGGAGTACCCTTGAATCCGAATACACTTCTTATCTGATTCTCAAGATATCTCTGATATGAGAAGTGGAAGAGCTCTACCGAGTTACAGAAGATAACGAAGGTAGGGGGAGCAACAGATGACTGGGTCATATAGTATATCTTAAGTCTTCTGCCCTTATCCGAGGGAGGCTGAACACGTGCGGTAGCATCGTTAAGAACGTCGTTAAGCATACCCGTGCTGACACGGAGCAACGACTGCTCGTGAACATATTTTATAAACTCAAAGAGCTTGCCTGTACGCTGACCTGTAAGTGCGGAAACGAAGATAACGGGAGCATAGGTCATATAAGAAAGATGCTCGTAAACGTCCTGTGTGAACTTGTCAACGGTCTTAGAATCCTTTTCCACAAGGTCCCACTTGTTTATAACTATGATAGAGGGCTTGCCGGATTCGTGAGCGATACCTGCGATACGCTCGTCCTGTTCGGTCACGCCCTGTGTGGCATCTACCATAAGAACACAGACATCTGCACGCTCAACGGCAGCCTTGGCACGAAGCACGCTGTAATGCTCTATCTTGGAGTCTATCTTTGCGTTTCTTCTGATACCTGCGGTATCTATAAATACGAACTTGCCGTGCTCATTCTCAACCTCTGTGTCTATTGCATCACGGGTGGTACCTGCCACGTCGGACACGATAAGTCTGTCCTCGCCTAAGAAGCGGTTGATGATAGAGCTTTTACCGGCGTTAGGCTTACCGATAAAAGCAACCTTGATAGCATCGTCGTCATATTCCTCTTCCTCGGTGAATTCGGGGCAGAGCTCGACCACACGGTCAAGAAGGTCGCCCGTACCCGAGCCGTGGGTGGAGGAAAGGGGGATAGGCTCACCCTCGACGCCAAGCTCGTAGAACTCATAGAACTCGTAAGGAAGATCGCCTACACGGTCGCACTTGTTTACTGCAAGCACAAGGGGCTTGCGGCTCTTTAAAAGCATAGTGCATATATCTCTGTCGTTTGCGGTAAGACCTGTGGTAACGTCGGTCATAAAGACGATGACATCGGCAGACTCTATAGCTATCTGAGCCTGCATACGCATATGCTTGAGCATCATATCGTCGGTCTTGGGCTCGATACCGCCTGTATCTACAAGCAGCATCTCTCTGCCGTTCCACTCGATCTCGTGATATATTCGGTCACGGGTAACACCGGGGGTGTCCTCAACAATGGCTATCATCTTACCCGTCAGCTTGTTGAACAGGGTGCTTTTGCCTACGTTGGGGCGTCCTACTATAGCGATTATCGGTTTTGCCATATTTACTCCTTTAATAATGCTTCTATGAACTCGAAGCCGCTGTTGTTAACTGTTTCTATCTCTACTCCGAGATATTCGGAGAGAGAATCTATTGATACGTCGTCGAGGAAAAGGTCGTTTTCGTACCTCAACATCACCGAGGGGATAAAGAGCTTTGTTCCAAGGTCCTTGTCCTTTAGCTGTTCCATAAGGTCTTGTCCTACGATAAGACCTGCTACGGTGATATTCTCGCCGAAGAATTTGTTTTCTATTTTATATACGTTTATTTTGGTGTCGGAGAGCTTTGACTCAAGCTCACGGGCAAGGGAAGAGATAAACTCATATGCAGCCTCGCCTGTAGCTATAGACAGACTTCTTTTCCTTGATATGTCATAGGTATCAAGAAAATCAAGCTCGTCATAAAATTCCTCCTTCATAGAGGTTACAAGACCCACACCGTTTTCTATCTGGGGATAGCCGTCATAGCTTTCACCTGAGGGCAAGGGCAAGCCCGCCTTGATATAAAATTCATCACCAAGATAGAATATACTGCAATTATGCTTTTCACGGCATTTGGCGGAAAAAGCCTCGACCTGCTCTATAACAGCCTTACATTCGGCAGATGAAAAGGGCTCGAGGGGATAAAGACCCTCGCGGAATTTTGTCAGTCCCGAGGGAACCACGGATACGCTCTGTACACAAGGGTAGAGCTTTTCTAAATCCTGCATTGACCTTGTAAGCTCATCGCCGTCATTCACACCCTTACAGAGAACTATCTGGGTGTTCATCACTATCCCTGCATCTGCAAATCTCTTTAATGCTTCAAGGCTCTTACCTGCAAAGCGGTTACCCATCATTTTGCAACGAAGCTCGGGATTGGTGGTATGAACTGAGATGTTGATGGGGGATATCTTCATATTGCATATACGGTCGATATCCGCTTCACTCAAATTGGTAAGGGTGATATAGCTTCCCTTGAGAAAGGACATACGGGAATCGTCATCCTTAAAGTACATAGTATCCCGCATACCCGAAGGCAGCTGATCTATAAAGCAGAAGATACACTTATTACGGCAGGAATGCTGCTTGTCCATAAGAAAGGACTCAAACTCCAGACCTATATCCTCATACTGGGGCTTCTTGATCTCAAGGTCAAAAAGCTCTGCATCACGGTGTATAGTGAGCGTTATTCTGTTTTCGGTAATATAAAATCTGTAGTCAAGTACGTCGTTTATCTCGTTGCCGTTTATCTTTATAAGATAATCACCGCCGCGAACACCTGCCTTGTCGGCAAGAGACGACTTTTCTACACCTGTGATCAGAACCATATATTCTCCTACGGAATGAATTGAATATTTCGTATTCATGAATTGGCTTTGCCATGAATTGACCTACGGTCATGAATTGTATCCTTTGGATACATTAAGGAAAGTTTTTGCCTTTAGGCAAAAACAATTATAATTAAATTAGTTTTCGGTCCGTCGAAAACTTACCTTAATGCACACTTGTGTGCAATTCATGTGCTTTTGCACGATTCATGATGCGACAGCATCAATTCATGACAACATCGTTGTCAATTCATAATTAATATTAAAGAAGGGCGTACAGTGTACGCCCAATGAAAGCAGCTTATGCCTCTTCTTTAATGGTGATGATTTCCTTACCTGCGTATGTGCCGCAAGCCTTACAAACTCTGTGAGAGAGATTGTACTCACCGCACTTGGGACACTTAGTCATGCCGGGAAGGGTGAGCTTGGAATTGTTAGAGCGTCTCTTATCACGTCTTGCCTTTGATACTTTTCTCTTCGGTACTGCCATGTTACCTACACCTCCGTTATATTAATGAATTTGTTTACTTAGTCTTCCAACTGATCGATGTACTTTTGAATTATCGCAAGTCTCGGATCAATTTCTTTCGTGGGACAAGTGCAGTCCCCCTCGTTTAGATCCTTGCCGCACTTGGGACACAGACCCTTGCAGTCCTCCTTGCAAAGAAGCTTGGTAGGGAACTCAAGTAATATCTGCTCACACAAGGGCTCGTACAGATCTAACTTCGCGTCCTCGATGAAGAGATAGTCGTCTGTGTCTTCATTTTGAAGAGTGGAAATCACAGCGACGTTCTTTTCAAAATCAATAGGCAAGACACCGTCGATGTCACACATACATCTCGCACATACAGACTTGTACGGCACGGTGGCAGAGGCGGTAAGCCTCATATACCCTGCGTTGTTTGTAACAGCTCCTTTTACGTGGAAGAGCTCGGGGAACACAACGTTTGTCAGGATATCCTTATCCTCGAACCCGAAGGTATAATCAAACTGTATTGACTTGACTTCGCCCGCTAGGATAGGCGCCATATCGATTTGCATACTCATAATAATCTCCTGAATATTAGCCCGATGACGCAGGCACAAAATATTATATACAAACAGAAGGTATATGTCAAGATAAAAACGGCAAAAAAACCATAAAAATAAATGTAAACTTTTTAAGACGGAGAGTTGTATCAATTTTGATCAAATTCCTTGACGGATAAGCAAAGCTTTGTTAAAATATAAGTATAAATTTTAAGGAGACAGCCTATGAAACAACGTATAGTATCACTGCTCTTAGTATGTATTATCTGCCTGACCATTATTCCCGTTCAGGCAAGAGAATACACCCAGAGCTTTATCAATCTGATGATGGGTTCAGACGAAACACAGCTGAATGTCACCTGGTATTCTGACGGTGAGGAGGCAAGCGTTGCCTGGTGCAAGGCATCCGAGGTAAGTGACGGTATGATGTCTGCAGAGGCTATGAGTGCCGAAGCTGAAACGGTGCTTGCCGACGAGGGTGAGGGCTATTACAGCTGTATGGCTACCGTAACAGGACTTGAGCCCTCCACCGAATATGCGTACTGTCTTGTAAATAACGGTTATCAGAGTGAGGTAAGATATTTTACCACGGGAGACAAGGACGAATACGGCTTTGCCCTTATAGGAGATGCACAGCTGGGCTCGGGCGAGACCCTGGAGGGTGATATCGCAGCCTGGCAGTACACTCTCGGTCTTATAGATAATAACGAGGCATTTGAAGCCGCTGACTTTTTACTTTCCTTGGGCGACCAGGTGGATACCTGTAACAGCGAGGAGCATTTTGGTGCTTTTTTAAATCAGGAGCTTATCACAAGGACGCCCATAGCCACCACCATAGGTAACCATGAGACTGATGCACCTCTTTATTCATATCATTTTAATCCTGCCAATGCTTCGGATAAATACGGCATTACCGGGGCAGGCAGTGACAGCTGGTTCAGATATAACGACACTCTCTTTGTGGTACTTAACACAAGTGCGGGCAGTATCGAGGATCACGACGTGTTTGTGAAGGAAGCTATCGCACTTAATCCCGACGTGAGATGGAAGGTTGCAGTATTCCATCATACCATATACACGGTAAGCGAGCGTGCAGAGGATTCAAGTACCATGTCAAGAAGAGAATGGATCACCGCTCTGCTTAAGGAATGTGACTTTGATATAGCTCTGTCGGGTCACGACCATATATATTCCCGTTCCTATCTTATGGACGGTATGGAGGCTATGAAGGATGTTCAATATTACGACGATGAGACATTTACCTCCGCTACAGATACAGAAGGTATACCCTATTTGACACTCAGCTCCTCCACGGGCTCGAAGTATTATGACGTGGTATTTCCCGACGAGCCGGATATACTGATTTACGAGCAGAAGTATATCCCTCACGTGTCTATGGTTTCGGTAACCGACACCGCTTTCACCCTGACCACCTACCGTACAGACGATATGAGCGTTGTTGACAGCTTTACACTAAATAAATCTCCCGAAAAGAAGGAGATGCCCTTTACTGACGTAAAGGATAACCACTGGTATTATTCCGCAGTTGAATATGCCTTCAGCAGGGGTATGATGTCGGGTATGACAGAGACCGCCTTCGGTCCCAACATTGCCACCAACCGCGCGATGCTGGTGTCTGTGCTCTGGAGATTTGAAGGCAGCCCCGAGGGCTTCTCTCACAGCTTCTCTGACGTTAAGTCAAGCCACTATTTTGATAAGGCGGTTGCCTGGGCAAGCTCCAACGGCATCGTAGCGGGTAAGTCAGAGGACAGATATGCACCCAACGACAAGCTCACCCGTGAACAGATGGTAACCATGCTCTACCGTTATGCTGCATATGTAGGCAAGGATACCGAAGCAAAAGGTGACATTTCGGTATTTTCAGACTTAAACAAGCTTGACGGTTACGCAGTTGATGCAATGAAGTGGGCATACGGCAAGGGTATCGTCACAGGTATGAACGAAACTACCCTCGACCCCAACGGCAACGCCACCAGAGCCCAGCTTGCTTCGATCTTAATGAGATTTCTCGGCTGATAAGAATAAAACAAAGGGAAATCCGTACACCCAACCGTGCTCTGATGCTCAAAAATACCGTTTGTTTATCGACACACCGAAAGGGAGACTGCTTCTTTTGAAGCGGTCTCCCTTCAGAGTGCTGACAAACTCGGTCTAACGCAAGGTATCAGGTAATAAAGCAAACATATCATTATGACAAAGAAAGCAAGCAGAAAGAATAATGGCAAGGGAAACATCGAATTTCCCTTGCCATTCCTTGCTTTTTGCGAAAT
>JAFQHD010000152.1 GCA_017398145.1 Clostridia bacterium | reverse complement strand
GGTTAGAATTGAGCCTTGGGGCTGCAGACTTTACCGCTGCCGTATAGTTGATCTTCAGTATGGCGATATGTAATAAGTGCGGCAAGGAACTGCATAAGGACGAAAAGGCAATTTATAAAAGACTTATAAACAGAGCAGCTGCAGAGGAAGAATTACTGTGTAAGAGCTGTCTTGCAGAGCACCTCGGCGTCGCTGTATCAGTAATAGATGATAAAATAAAGCATTTTAAAAATATAGGTTGTACATTATTTGTGTGAGGTAATTATGATAGTGAACAGACCACCTATGGGTTGGAATTCCTGGAACACTTTCGGTGAAAACATTAACGAGAATATGATCAAGGAAATGGCTGACGCTATGGTCGACGGCGGTTATCTTGATGCGGGATATGAATATCTCGTTATAGATGATTGTTGGTCTGAGCTTCACCGTGACGAGAAGGGAAGACTTGTTCCCTCAAAAGAAAAATTCCCCAACGGAATGAAGGCGGTAGCCGATTACGTTCATTCCAGAGGACTCAAGTTTGGTATGTACAGCTGTGTGGGATTTCTAACCTGTGCAGGCTATCCCGGTAGCTTTGATCACGAATTTCAGGATGCCAAGACATTTGCTGAATGGGGTGTCGATTTCTTAAAATACGATTTCTGCTACAGAGCGATCACGGTTAAGCAGAAGATGCTGTACCGACGTATGGGACTTGCTCTTGAAGGATGTGGCAGAGATATTCTGTTTTCCGCCTGCTCCTGGGGGCGTGACGACACAGAAAAATGGATCCAGTCAACAGGAGCGTCTATGTGGCGCAAGACAGGGGATATAACCGACAGATGGGGAACCTTCCATTATCTTGCCGACAAGGTAATGGAGAACACCACCTCCTGCAGCCGTGGATGCTTCGGCGACCTTGATATGCTTACCGTTGGTATGAAGGGCAAGGGTAACGTAGGACAGGGCGGTATGACCTTTAACGAATATAAGATGCATTTCACCCTTTGGGCACAGATGAACTCACCCCTGATGATAGGTTGTGATCTAAGAGAACCTGATGAAGAAACAAGAAAAATACTTCTCAATAAGGATGTTATTGCGATAAATCAGGATCCTCTTACCGCCATGCCCTATAATCTCGAATACTACGGCGGCTGGAATCCGGAGGGTGTAAAGATATATGTCAAGCATCTCTCGGGCGGCGACCTTGCTATCGGAATATATAATTTCTCTCAGGAGGAAGCACCCTGTATCGTGGCTCTTGACCTTGTGGGTCTACCACCCTCAACAGGCAAGACCCTTCGCATAAAAGAACTCTGGACAGGAACAGAGAAGACTGTTACAAACGGAGTACTTCGTACTCCGGTAGGTGCTCATGACTGTAAGATATACAGATGCAAGGTTATTGACATATAAGACAAAGGAGACAGTCGAACTGTCTCCTTAAATTTTTCCTAACTGTCTCAAGATAAGGTAAGTAGTATAAAGAGCATATGTCAGGACCATTATGATACCCATACCTCGGCTAACTTTTTTCTTTATTGCCATAGGGATAAAGAATATTATACAGATAGCAAGCAGAATTCCTATATCATAGATATAAGTGGTACTTACATTCATAGGTAGTATGGTCGCGGATACGCCGAGTATGAGCAGAATATTAAAAATGTTAGAGCCGACTACATTGCCGACTGCAATATCGCTCTCACCTTTCTTAGCTGCCACTATAGATGTCACAAGCTCAGGCAGGGAAGTGCCGAGAGCTACGACGGTAAGCCCTATAAGTGCTTCACTTAATCCGAAGAAACGTGCGATCTCCTTCGCACCGTCTACCGTCATATCACCGCCGATAATGATCCCCGCAAGGCCGAGAACGGTAAGGAGCAGTGTAAGCCAAATAGGTTTTGCCTTCGCATTTTCGATTTCATTTTCCGATATGTCACGGTTTTTAAGTCCTTCGCGTATAACAATGAACATAAATCCGGCAAAGCAGATAAGAAGAATAATACCGTCTATACGACCTATGGTCATATTTTCAGCACCAAATAGCTTGTCAAGACAGAATATTCCAAGCAACAGTGTTATAAATATTGAAATAGGATAATCTGCCTTAATAATCTCTTTCTGCACTATCATAGGGGTAATCGCCGCACTTGCACCGAGAACAACGAGAGTGTTGAAGATGTTAGAGCCAACGACATTACCGATAGCAATATCATTAGAACCTTTAAGAGCAGCTGTCATGCTTACCGCAAGCTCGGGTGCACTTGTGCCAAAGGCAACGATAGTCAGACCTATAACGATGCTGGGTATACGGAGCTTCTTTGCTATACCTGATGCACCGTCAACAAAATAGTCGGCACCCTTAACAAGCAGGACAAAGCCTAAGATTAAAAATATAATTGCTTTTATCATATAATCACCAATAACGTTTATAAAATCAAAGGGATGCACGAAGCATCCCTTTAAATTTGATCTTACTTGTACTTACGCTTTCTAGCAGCTTCAGACTTCTTCTTACGCTTAACGCTGGGCTTTTCGTAATGCTCTCTCTTACGGAGCTCTGCGAGTACACCGCTTCTTGCGCACTGTCTCTTAAATCTACGAAGAGCGCTGTCTAAAGATTCATTATCCTTTACTTTGATTTCTGCCATTTTCAACCCTCCCCTCGCTTGTCCAAAGAGATCTTAAAATTTACCATACAATTATACAATAACTTTCAAAATATGTCAATAGGTTTGATAAAATTATTTTGTTACTTTGCAACTATATTTACAAGCTTACCGGGAACGTAGATCTCCTTGACGATGCTCTTGCCGTCGATAAAGGAGCGAACATTCTCGTTTTCCTTAGCTGCGGCAATGATCGCGTCCTTTGCATCGTCAACAGCGATCATCATAGTGCCTCTGAGCTTGCCATTGACCTGAATTGCGATCTCAACTGTGTTGTCAACAGTCTTTGCTTCATCGTATACGGGCCATGCAGCAAGGGAGAGCAGACCTTCGCCGCCAAACTCGCTCCATATCTCCTCGGTCAGGTGAGGAGCAAAGGGATTGAGCAGGGTGATGAGAGTCTTGAGCTCGTCTACAGAAACGCTTCCGCGGTTGTACAGGTCGTTTGTAAGGGACATCATTGCAGCGATAGCTGTGTTGAACTTCATCTGGTCGATGTCCTCGGTTACCTTCTTGATGGTCTTATGGAAAGCGGATTCGAGATCAGCTCCGTATCCGGTCTTATCATCAACCATATTGCGGAGATTAGCAACACGGTCAAGGAATCTCTTACAGCCCTTGATGCTCTCTGTAGACCAAGGAGCTGACTTTTCGAAGTCGCCTATGAACATTTCGTAGAGACGGAGAGTATCTGCGCCGTACTCAGCGATGACGTCGTCGGGGTTGATTACGTTGCCTCTGGACTTAGACATCTTTTCGCCGTTTGCACCAAGTATCATACCGTGTGCGGTACGCTTGAGGTAAGGCTCCTTGCAGGAAAGCACGCCGATATCATAGAGGAACTTAGCCCAGAAACGGGAGTAGAGCAGATGGAGTGTAACATGCTCCATACCGCCGTTATACCAGTCAACGGGCATCCAGTAGTCAAGGGCTTCCTTGGCTGCACATGCCTCGTCATTGTGAGGATCACAGTAACGCATAAAGTACCATGAGGAGCCTGCCCAGTTAGGCATGGTATCTGTCTCACGCTGTGCGGGACCTCCGCAGTGAGGACATGTAGTGTTTACCCAGTCTGTACACTTGGAGAGAGGAGACTCACCTGTATCGGTGGGCTCGTATGCATCCACGTCGGGAAGCATAAGAGGAAGCTGATCCTCGGGCAGGGGAACCCAGCCGCACTTCTCACAGTAAACCATGGGAACGGGCTCACCCCAGTATCTCTGACGGGAGAATACCCAGTCGCGGAGCTTGTAGTTTATCTTCTTATGACCCAGACCCTCGGACTCAAGCCATTCGATTATCTTAACCTTTGCGTCAGCCACCTCGAGACCGTCAAGGAAGCCGGAATTAACCATCTTACCGCTTTCAACGTCGGTAAAGGCTTCGTTTTGAACGTCGCCGCCTGCAACTACCTCGATGATGGGAAGCTCAAACTTCTTTGCAAACTCCCAGTCACGGGTATCGTGTGCGGGAACTGCCATGATAGCACCCGTACCGTAGGTAGCAAGAACGTAATCGGAAATATAGATCGGAATCTCCTTGCCGTTTACGGGGTTGATGGCTGTAACACCCATAAGGCGTACGCCTGTCTTATCCTTCTGAAGCTCTGTTCTCTCAAAGTCGCTCTTTTTTGCAGCTTCCTTCTGATAAGCCTTGATCTCGTCAAGATTGGTCAGCTTGTCAGCCCACTTCTCGATAAGAGCGTGCTCGGGAGAAATAACCATATATGTGGCACCGAAAAGGGTGTCGGGTCTGGTTGTGTATACAATAATTTCATCGCCCTCAGAGGACTTGAAATTAACCTCTGCGCCCTCGCTGCGACCGATCCAGTTGATCTCCTGAGTCTTTACTCTCTCGATAAAGTCAAGGTCGGCAAGGTCATCGATAAGACGCTGAGCGTACTCGGTGATCTTAAGCATCCACTGGCTCTTTACCTTGTGAACTACCTCGCTTCCGCAACGCTCACATACACCGTTAACTACCTCTTCGTTTGCAAGAACTACCTTACAGGAGGTACAGAAGTTAACGTTCATTTCCTTCTTGTATGCAAGACCGTGCTTGTAGAGCTGGAGGAATATCCACTGTGTCCACTTATAGTATTCGGGAGAGGAGGTGTTGATCTCTCTGGACCAGTCAAAACTCAGACCTAAAGCCTGAAGCTGCGCCTTAAAGCGGGCTACGTTTCTCTCGGTAACTATAGTAGGATGGATATGATTCTTGATAGCATAGTTTTCGGTGGGCAGACCGAAAGCATCCCAACCGATGGGGTAGAGGACATTGTAGCCCTGCATCCTCTTCTTACGGGAAACTATGTCAAGTGCGGTATAGGGTCTGGGATGACCGATGTGAAGTCCCTGTCCGGAAGGATAGGGAAACTCAACCAATGCGAAATACTTGGGCTTGGAATAATCTGTTGTAGCCTCAAAAGCCTTCTTATCAGCCCATTCCTTCTGCCATTTTGAGTCTATCTTTGAAAACTCATATCTGTTGTCATACTTACTCATTTGTATCTTCTTCCTTTTGTATAAACTGTTCAATGTCTACGACCTCGGAGTCGTTCCAAAGCTTTTCGAGATTATAGAATTCGCGGCTCTCGCGATTAAAGATGTGAACTATAACAGAGGCATAGTCCATAACTATCCACGCAGCCTCGCTAAAGCCCTCCATGGCGGTAGGGGGTAATCCCTTTTCGGAGGTCTTCATATCCAGCTCGTCGGCAAGAGCCTTGATCTGGGTGTTTGAGTTACCTGTACAGATAACAAAATAATCGGTAATAACCGTCTGATCCTTAACGTGGAGCAGCTTGATGTTGTGAGCCTTCTTGTTGTAAAGAATGTTTATGATTTCTTTTGCGAGCTCAAGAGGCTCGGTGTGGGATAAAATTTTTTCGTTCATTTTGTTCTCCGAAATATAAATTATTTAATGCAGAATGCAGAGTGCAGAATGCAGAATTATGGTGGGAAAGAGTTGCAGGCAACTCTTTCCTCCATTACATTTTTAACTAAATGGGTGGCGCATTAATCGGCTTTATCAAATTTGATTTGGTGCATATTGGTCGGTTTGATCAAATATCATAGGGTGCACATTAATCGTATATTGTTAACTTTACCTTCGTGTGATAACTAACAGATACAGTTTGCTTCATCCGATTAAAGGGTCCAGGGACTTCGTTCCTGGTCACCAGGCGCGGTCAACGTCGATACCGTTCTGCTGAATATCCTCAGCACTATGCGTACCTTCAAATTCCTCTGTGGAATTGTAGATGGCATTGATATTAGCATCGGTCGTAAGTGTAAAGTTTTTATCCTTATCGAAACTTGCTTCGGGAATATCGGTGTCAAAGAGGTTGAAGTTTTCGTTTACGACCTTATACATAGCGTTTCTGTGGAGAATTACGTAAGAACCGCCGTAATATGTATAGGGTGTATTGGGGGCAGAGAGCATCGTGATGTTGGAGAAATCCATCTGCATAGCTTCCTTGACAAAATAAGCAGCGTCGCTTACGGTAAGTGAATGCTCAAGATTGTTAAGAATAGACGTAACAACGGGAACAACATTTGTGATGGAGATCTTGTTCTTAAAGGATTCCATAAATGCGGTCATAAAGAGCTTCTGAGCATCCTGACGTCCCGTATCGCCGTGAACGTATGAATTTCTGAAACGGACAAACTGTTCGGCCTTATCGCCGTCAAGTGTCTGCTGACCCTCGTAAAGGTCGATAAGCAGGTTCTGCTCGGGGTCGGGATAATACATACGGTAGGGAACGTACATATCAACACCGCCGATAGCATCAACTATAGCACCGAAGCCATCGAGATTCATATACGCATAGAAGTCGATGTTGATGGCAAGATTTGAGCTGAGTGTCTGAGCAAGACCCTTCATACCGTCGTGGATCTTACCGTCGGTACCGGAAGCCGATGATGAATTATAATATATTCCGAAAACCGAATTGAGCTTTTTTACAGCACCGTCAATTGTGATAAATGTGTCACGGGGCATCTGCATAATGGTCATAGAATCGTCGTCAAGGTCAAGATTGACCACCATCATAACGTCGGTATTGAGTGCGACCACGTCACGTCCTACAACAAGGAAGTTGTAGGAGCCGTCCTCACGTTTTACGGGAACTGCATTTTCATTGCTGTCATCGTTCTGCCAAGGTGTGTTTGTATCAACGGAAGGAGGAGTTTCCATCATATTGTCGATAACTGCATATGCTATCATACCGCCGATAGCAAGTACCAGAAGTACTATAAGTACGATAAGCAGGGCCTTGGAGCCGCCGCGCTTTCTCTTGGGTGTTCTTAAGTTCTTATTTTTCTTACTCATTTAATAACCTCGCTGTTCTTCAATAAGTAGTTTCTTGCTTTGACCGTATCGACGGCTATTTCTTTGCCTGTTCGCAGAAGATAGCTTATAGTGCCGTCAAGATTTTTGACGACAGCACGGTCAAGCAGTATTTTCGGGTCGTTATCTGCCGCATTGTCATGGAAGTAAGCTCTAAGCTCTATGCAGGATTCGTGCCTTCGGGTAGCCTCGGTAGAATCCGCAAGAAAGAGTATCTTCTGCAGCAGGGTCATGTTTTCTCTGCCTGTGGTATGAGTGTCTATAAGCTCACATACCTCATCGGTACATACCGTGGGGAATAGCTCGCGGGCAAACACACCGCCTGTCAGAGAGTGGAACAAGGCAGGGGTAGAAAGATATGCCTTGTCAAACTCTATATTATAAACCCGACATAGGCAAATATGCTCATCGGGAGTTTTTTCTTTTGTAATATCGTGAAAAAGCGCCGCTCTGTTCAGAACATCCCGCTCATGCTCCCCTAAGCCGAAGATATCGGCAAAATACATACATTCCTCGGCAACAGCCAGAGTATGTGTGTAACGCTTTTCACTTAGGTTGTTTTTTAAATAATTCTTTATCTCACTGTACATACAGATGGTTTTCCTCAATATATCGGGCTACGGTTTTCGGAAGATAAGGGGTCTTGTCAGAGGCATTACGTATAAGCGTGGAGGAAAGCTCAAGCGGCTTCATTTTAAGCTCTTCTATACGAAAGCCGTAATCTGATTTAAGAGCTTTTATCTGCGCCTTTATGTCGTCGTCAAGCTCGCGATCGCTTTCCCGTCTTGTGTATACAAGGGTAGCAAGCTTAGCTATCTCCTCGACTCTGTACCACTGATGCATACA
Organism: Clostridia bacterium; assembly: GCA_017398145.1. Lineage (GTDB taxonomy): Bacteria > Bacillota > Clostridia > Oscillospirales > CAG-272 > RGIG7300. The sequence continues at coordinate 2,109 of JAFQHD010000152.1, read as the reverse complement.
GAGAAGCATATCGGTACCGCAGAGAAAATACAGCTCCGTGTCGGACGAACTGAAATGACGAAGTGTCTCTACAGAATAGCTCTTACCCTCCTTATCCAGCTCGTATGTGGATATTTCAATATTCTCATACTCTTCAAATGCAAGTCTGAGCATATTAAGGCGGTGTAGGGGAGTATCGCCTTTTGGCATATCCTTATGAGGCGGGAGATTGGCAGGAATGATAAGAAGCTTATTAAGACAAAACTGCCTTTTAAATTCCAGAGCCGCACCTACGTGTCCGTTATGAACGGGGGCATAGGTGCCTCCGTATATACCTAATTTAGTTTTCATTAATTGCTTTTATAAATTCCTTTGCAAAGAGCTTCATTGCGTTGGCGCGATGGCTGACAGAGTTTTTCTCTTCTTGGGTCATCTCGGCAAAGGTCTTGCCTATAGAAGGAACGTAGAAGAGAGGATCGTAGCCGAAGCCTCCGTCACCCCGATAATCGGTAAGTATCATACCCTCGCACTTGCCCTCACAGACTATCTCTCTGCCGTCGGGGAATACACAGGCTATGGCAGAAACGAAGCGGGAGGTCTTTTCCTCGGGCTTATAGTCCTTTAATTTACCCAGCAGCTTTTCGTTGTTGGCATGGTCGCCAAGCTCGTCACCTGCGTGGTCAACTGCGTATCTTGCAGAGTAAACCCCGGGCTCACCATCAAGAACGTCTACCATAAGTCCTGAATCATCCGCAATTACGGGATAATCACACTTGGGAGCCTTGCACTTAATAAGAGCGTTGGTTGCAAAGGTGGCGCCGTCCTCAACTATATCTCCGTAGAAGCCTACGTCATCAAGGGAGAGAACGGTAATATTCTCACCGCAGAGCTCGGATAAAAGTCCCTGCATCTCTGTTATTTTCTTTTTGTTTCTTGAAGCTAATACTACTTTCATAATAACTAATTACTCTTCAAACAATGCCTGTACGAACTGCTTGTTATCAAACTTCTCCATATCGTCTACAGCTTCGCCTACGCCGATGAACTTAACGGGTATACCAAGCTCGTTCTTGATAGAGAAAACGATACCGCCCTTGGCTGTGCCGTCCAGCTTGGTAAGAACAAGACCTGTGATGTTGGCAGAGTTCTTAAACTCCTTTGCCTGCTGAACTGCGTTCTGTCCTGTGGTGGAATCGAGAACAAGCAGTGTTTCACGGGCAGAATCGGGAAGCTCGCGGTCAAGGACACGGGAAATCTTTGCAAGCTCGTCCATAAGGTTTTTCTTGTTATGAAGTCTGCCTGCGGTGTCTATGATAAGAACGTCAGCGTTTCTGCTCTTTGCGGCGGCGGTAGCGTCAAATACTACAGCCGCAGGGTCAGAGCCCTCGGTATGCTTGATAAGGTCAACTCCGACACGGTCAGCCCATATCTGGAGCTGATCTATAGCCGCTGCACGGAAGGTGTCAGCAGCTGCCAGAACCACCTTCTTGCCATCCTTTTTCAGATTATTGGCTATCTTTGCGATAGACGTGGTCTTACCAACGCCGTTTACACCGATAACAAGGATAACGTCAGGCTTATTTGCACCTGTGTTGAGGGGAGCACCCTCACCGATCATATCGCACATGATCTCCTTGAGGACGTTAAGTATCTCATCGCTGTCCTTGAGGTTATCCTCCTTGATACGGTCTCTGAGCATATCGATTATAGCCTCGGTGGACTCATAGCCCACGTCTGCACATATAAGCACCTCCTCAAGCTCCTCCATAAACTCCTCGTCTACCTTTCTAAGGCTCTTGAAGAGGTTGTTGAGAGGCTTGAAAACGGTCTCCTTTGTCTTAAAAAGTCCTGCTTTAAGCTTATCAAAAAATCCCATTACAGTTTAACTCCGATCTTTTGTTCAACCTCACTTACATTGACGGAAAGCACCTTAGAGACACCTCTCTCATACATGGTAACACCGTAAAGGGTATCCGAGGTCTCCATAGTTCCGCGTCTGTGAGTGATAACGATAAATTGTGTTTTGTGTGAATACTTCTGACAGTACTGGGCGAAGCGGGTGACGTTTACCTCGTCGAGGGCAGCCTCGATCTCGTCAAGCACGCAGAAGGGTGTGGGGTTTACATTAAG
>JAFQHD010000151.1 GCA_017398145.1 Clostridia bacterium | reverse complement strand
TGTTGAGAGTAAATTACGCAAAGGTGATAAGATTATTTCTGATGATTGTTTTTTCTATACATTTAGACTGAAAGACGGAACGAGTATCACTGTTACACTTTATGCGTATGGTAAAGAGGCGGAAAAAGAAATCCTGGAAACCATCAAAAGCTGTATTGTGTAATTTACGCACCTTTTCGCTTTTCTTACCCCACTTTACGCACCGTTATATTGTTCTTTCGCACGAAAAAAGGATGCTTCGGCATCCTTTTTTTGTGGTGCTGCTAAATTCGGCTTCGCCGAGCTAAATTGGGTGAACCCAGCTAAATTCCTTACGGAGCTAAATGTGCTTTGCACGCTATGAGCTGAATTTAATTTAGCTGTACGAAGTACAATTTAGCTATTGCGTCAGCAATAATTTAGCTGCGAAGCAACTTAGCTTTTCAATACTCCAGCCTCCCCTCTGCCTTGAGTGCCCTTGCAAGCACCGTGAGAGTACGCATCGTACCGTAGCTTAGGTCAAGGTCGTCGGGTGCCGCACCGAAGAAATAGCCCTTACGGTAGAGCGCCATTATAGGGTCGTGAGCCCATTGGGGCAGCTCATCCCAGTAGTGATAGACCTTCTCTTTTGAGGCATCTATCATCGCCTGTACCTCTTCTCTTGTCAATTCATCAGCCTCCTTTGTAAGCTCAGTCTGTATCATGGCTAAAAATCTGCTCCAGCCCATATCAAGGGTACGGTGAGGACAGTATTTGCCCGAAAAATCCTGGTGCTTTCGTACCCGTGATATATCCCAGCCGTATTCCTTGAGCTTTGCTGCTATAAAGACGGCGGCGTTTTTTTCAGCCATTATAAATCTCTCTCCGCCGGATTTTGAGTAGCATATCTCCAGACCGATAAGCTCTCTGTTTCCCTCGCCTTCCCTGCCGTCACCCGCATGGAAGGCATTTCTCGTCTCAGGTATACCCTGTACTACCTCCTTATCGTCCACCGCATAGTGGAAGGAGGTGGCAAGATCGTTACCCGTCATGTAGGCTATCTCGTTTTCCGCAGAAGCATCGTTATACGTGTTATGAACGCATATTCCTACAGGGGTCATGGGATAGGGACATTTAAGTGAATATTTAGACGGAGAAACAAGTCTCTTCTTTACCTCCATATCATACCTCCCTTTTCTCGTGCTGTGTTCCGAAATAGAATGCTATAACGGAAGAGGTAATTATCATTACGTTGTCGGCAGCTATCTGCCCCTTGAGGCTGAGTATAGCGAAGACACTCACCACAACAAAGGTCACTATAGTCTTTACCTTGATCAAATTCGCAATATTCTTAAGCATTTTTACCTCCTTATGTTACTACATCCCATTCCTGAACTTCTTTGTATATCTTATCTATAAAAGAGTTTCCCCTAAGAGTCTTGTAAGCTTCGTAGAGCAACACGAAGTTTTCGTACTCGTACTGCCGTATCTCCTCAGAGCCTCTGTTATGATAGTAGATGCGGAGCATCTCGCTTCGCAGCTGGCAGAGCTGTCCCTTTCTTATTTTATGATTGTCGAGCCACACAGGTGCAATCATACCGAGAAGTGCCAAAAGCTCCGCCGCAAAAAGTGAAAATGTCATCTTCTCCATATCAACCCTCCAGCAGAAAACTGAGTATATCTCCCCGCAGGGTAAGACAGTGCTCAAGAACACCACCGTGACTTGTCCCGGAAAGCAGGACACACTCGGCATCGGTTATCCTTTCGCATAATGTCTGCGATACAGATGAAGCCACCTGTTCATCGTCGGCGGATAGGATAGCACGAACCTTGACATTTCCCGTTATACGGCCGGATATATCGGCTATACGGTCATTCATAAAGCTTCTCGTAAGCTCTGAATCCTCTCTGTACCCCTCATTTGGGGTATATAAGGATCTCATATACGAGCCATCCGCTGACAGGGAGGAATAGTCCTTACCCATATAATTCGCAAGATCAAGTCTTGCGCCGTCGCAATAAGGCTTGATATGATCGGTAACACCGTCAATGCCTCCGGCTATAGGCAGAATACGGTCAAAAAGATCTGGATAAGCGGCGGCAAGCTCCCACGCTCCTGTACCGCCGAGACTGAAGCCCATGGCGGCAACGTGACTTATGTTGAAATTCTTTTTCATCTGAGCTACAAGGTCGGCTATCTCCGCGCCTCTTTCTGCCCAGCCCAGAGAATCCGGGGCGGTCTGGGGCATAACTATATATGCAGGTATATTGCCGAACATATCCTTGTAAATGAACTTAGGCATATCCCTTTCGGTAAAATTATGTACCATATAGTCGAGATTTTCACTCACTCCCAAGCCTCGCTCAGAGTCCAAAAGCTGTTTGGTAAGAGAACTATGAAGCACGACTATAAGGGGAAGCGCCGCACCCTCGGCATTATACGGCTCGTAGAACCAATAAGGCACAAGCTTCGTTTTACCGTTGTATATACCGCGATGATACAGCTTACCAAACCGCTGTGCCATTCTTTCGGCGGGAACAAAGACACCGTTACTGCTCCTGTATTTCAACACAGGGGCTTCCGAAAGTGTTTTCTTATCCCCTTGAGAGGGGATAACCGTAAGCTCTCTCTCAAGCTCGTCGGGATAGCTCTTGAACTTATATACCTTTACATGCTCGGCAGCAGCCTCCGCACTTGACCAAAAGGCGTTCAAGCGCATCGCCGCGACCTCCTTGTTTGAGGGGACCTGCACGTCAAAATATGAATCCTCATCAAGCTCCCCTTCGGGAAAGTACAGGACATTACTGTTTATGATACCTCGGGCATGAGCTCCCGTTTCTCTTACAAACACACCCAAGTTATATGAAGCTGCGTTTTCGGGGACACCGTCGCCAAAGCAGCCGTATATACGGTATATCTCACCCTCCGTTGCTCTTATGACCTCATCGGAGCCAAGGCTCTCCTTCGTTCCCTTGGTTCTAACCGCAGTATTCGAGGTGCTTGACAAAGCGGCAGAGGTAGGATTCCATATCTGAGAATCCCCGACCCAGCTTAAGCCCTTGGCATAGTTTACGGGTTCTCCCTCTACCGTTGTCTCCTCTCCCGAGACGGCTGTATGCCTTTCTATATCCACCCACAACCGTACGTTTTCGTTTTCCGGCTCCGCTTCTCCCGTATAAACGCCGTTCACCGATTCAAGAGCCGCCGTGAGCTGCTCCATCTCGGACAGAGTGGGCAGAGATGAGTTTTCAGCGTCGAGAGAGGGTCCCTTTTCCACACCTACCTTGACTCTTGTAGATGTGATACGTACATTTTCTGTTCCGTCAAGACCTATAAGAGACACGTAAAAGGCATCCGCACAGATTACCTCAGAAGGAATCGCACACATGTCACCGATCAGCAACTGCGAATACGCCTTGCCTCTTTGCTCAAACACAGCCTTCTTAGAAAAGCCCTTCCATCCTTCATCAAAATCAAACTCCGCAAATAAGAAGTTCTGCGAATTTTCCGCAATTGTTTTTGCATCAACTCTTATCAGCTTCTGTTCTTCTGTTTTAAATTTAATTTCCATATTAACCTCCTTTTTTATTCTATTATACTATTCGTTTTTGCTTTACAGTAGGGTACCACCCCCCACTTTTTTGCTTAAATATTGAAAAAAGCAAGAAAATGATGTATAATTGTGTAAATAAATTTCGGAGACGGATATGATGATAGCATTTATAGGCGACCTTCAATACTGGAAGGCTGAGGTAGAAAACCTTGAATACAAGATGAAGCAGATTGCCGCACACGAGCCCGATCTTGCCATAGTTATGGGGGATTTCGGCGGCTCGAAGATGAGAAGCATCGAGGGTCTCGAGGAGACAAAGCACCATATCGACCTTATCGGACGCCCTTGGCAGGCTATCATGGGAAACCATGACGTAGAATACAATGAAGAATATATGATAAACTACGACCCCGTTGCCACCTTCAGGGAGGTTTTTGGCAAGGAGCCGTATTCTGCCACCGTCATCGACGGAGTGCTTATTCTCTGTGTAACAATAGAGCGTCAGCCTCTTGATACTCTGCGTACCATACACGCGGTATACGTAAGCGACGAGCAGTATAAATGGGCAAGAGAACAGTTAAAAAAACATGAGGGTATGCCGACAATACTTGTTACCCATGCTCATATGGTCGGTTCGGGACTTCGATGTGACAGACCGCTTCATACCTCTGCCACCGATACATATCTGGAGCAAACCTTCAAACCCAAACGATGGCAGACTCTTTTAAAGGAATTCCCCCAGATAAAGGCATGGTGCTCGGCACATCTGCATATGGGACATAATTATGATTCTGCCATAACCTACCGTGACGGTGTAATGCATATCTCCTGTGGAGTAATGACCTGTTGCACAAGAGACGAGAGCTGTAATACACGATTTATCGATATAAATGACGGCAGGCTGTTCGTGCTTACACTGGATCATAATAATGACGAAAATCTTATGCTTGACGCTTGTCTTGACCTAAACTCAAATAATCCGCCCAAGGGCAGATATTATATTCCTCAAAAAGGAGAAATACTTGTGGGTGCAGAGGACAGCCCCACGGCTGTATATAAGCATCCTTACCTTGACAGATATTATGTAGCTACCGAAAAGGAGCTTCTCTGGGAATATGACGCAGAGCTGTGGGACTTTACGGGTACTGTAGCCTACGAAAGAAAAATAAAAAGCCTGTCGGCGGATACCGACAGACTGTATATAGAATTTTGTGACGGAGAAATAAGATCAATAGATCCTCACAGCCGTAAAAGATGGCAGTATACAGACCATATAAACCAAGAATTTTTACCCGAAAAAGAGCTTAAGGGAGATATACTTGAGGCTACCCCCTTCACCACCTTTACCAAAAGAGAAGGGGTATACGTTAAGTTTATATAAAAAGAAAAGCAGGCTGACGCCTGCTTTCTTTAATTTATAATTATTTATTCTCTGCGATGTATCCAAGCTCAACCAGCTTCTTATATACCTGCTGACCGAGAAGGGTGTTATAGATGTGGTTGCCGTGCTCGTAGTCGGAGAGCATAGAGTAAGGAATCTCGCCCTTAGCGATGTTCTCATCGTCCTTCTGTTTAGTTTCCTCATCTCTTGCATCAAGGTCGATAAGACCCTGAGCGTGAGCATCCTCAAGACCGTGCTCGATGGCGTAGGTTCTGAAGTCGAGGAAGTGATCGCCCCAATACTCGGCAAGATCAGCATTAAACTCCCAGATCTGAGGCATATAGTAAAGGCTGGTAAGGCTGATGATGATATAGTTATCGGTACCGATATCGTCAACCATTCTCTGCTGTGTAGCTATGAGCTTGTCAGCCTCGTCGTAGTTATATTCGTTACTGGGACCTGTAAATATAACATGGAAATCATCAGAATCGGGCATGATCATACCGTTGGTAACAACGCGGGTAAGGCGGTCTACGTATACTTCCTCAAATGATCCTGTACCCTGACGTGTAAAGAAATACATATCGTTGTCGTCTTCGTCATACTGGTGGGATATCTGACCCTTCTGACCTGCGATGGTAACGGGAGAAAGACCCTTGGTACCAAGGTCAGCAAGAGACTCTACCAGATCGTAGTTTTCGTCATAGAGATATATTCTTACGGGAGTCTTGTCTGCGGGGATCTTAAAGGGAGCAACGTACATGGGCATAGCACCCTGCTTCATTGCAACGTGCTCTGCGGTATCTCCGCCTGCACCGTAGTTGTAAACCTTGAACTCACGGTTACCGTAACCATGAGCAAAAGCATAGTCACGAAGCTCCTCGGGATAACCGCCTGCGGTCATACTGTCGCCCCAGCAGAATATCTGGATAGCATCAGATTCCTTGGTGGTGATGGCATCATAGTCCTTGGTATCGGGAGGCAGAACTCCGTCTGTCTTCATAAAGTGAAGAGTATAGAAAAGCTGTGCCGCCTGTGCACGAGTGGCTGTGCCTCTGGGATCAAGCATCTCGTTACCTACACCTGTGATAACACCGTTGTATACTGCCCACTCTACGTCCTCTCTTGCCCATGCGCCTATCTTTGCTCCGTCAGCAAAGCCGTCGGCGGTCACGGGACCTGCAGGAAATTTATTGGTTATATTATACTTTACCGCAAACTGATGTATCATACGGGCAAGCTGCTCACGGGTAACATTATCATTAGGCTTGAATTTACCGTCGATACCTGCAACGATACCCTTGTCTACAGCCCAACATACGGCCTTACAGAACCAAGCCTTGTCGGGAACATCGGGAAATTCCGAGGTAGTATATACCGAGAGATCGTCTCCTGAGAGCTGGGAAAGCACCTGAACCGTCATAGCGCGGGTAAACTTTACGTTAGGCGAAAATACGCCGTCGGACGTTCCTACCATAAGACCTTTTTCGGCAGCATAGGTTACTGCCTTATAAAACCAATGAGTAGACTTAACGTCGGTAAAGGAGGTTGCTTCCTTTGCCGCTACGGGCATCATAACACAGCTCAGCATAACGAGAGCCAGTACAACAGCCGTCAGCTTGTGAATAATGTTTTTCATTTTCTTTTCCTCCGTGGAAATTTTTATACTATAATTATAACAACCAAGGTTGACTTTGTCAACTTTAATATAAAAGAGAGCAAACAGAAATTTGCTCTCTTAGTATTCACTTATCCCATCATTTCTTTTGAAATGACATCAAGTGAGTATCTTTAATTATACGAACTTTTAAAAGCAACAGTTTAGAATCCTCTAAACACTGTGCCTGTTTGTTATTTATCTATTTCGTAAAACATTGGGATACAATTTTTCAAAAACGGAACTTCATCGGGATTCATAAAATCTTTAAAGCACTCAAATCCACATCGCTTATAAAAACTTACAGCTTTAGGTACTGCATATAAACAAATATGCGTTGCGCCCACACAATCGATAGAAATTGTTTTTATATACTCTATCATAAACAGAAAGAACGCTCTGCTTAACGTTTCGTACTTGTTAGAGGTTTCATCCCATTTCAAGCTGCGATACCCTTCATCAACAGCAAAATAACCAATTTCTATAGTAGGAATACTTGTTATGTACTCCTCATCGTTTTCGTCACAAGCTGTTACGGAAATACCCGTACAGCTAATCGCACAAAATGCCATAATCGTATTGTTTTCATCATCTACAAAGATATACGATACATCATTTTTTGATTCGACGCTCTTGTTCTGAATAAAATGCTCGATTGCGGGATATTCACACTTAAATTTACTTAATAAATCCGAATCGTCAACATTGACTTTATGGAAGGACATAGAGTATTCACATCCAAATTTATGATTTACCATTATTCATCTTGATCTTTGTGGCAATTTTTGATGTCATTTCCTTATTAACATCTATATTTTTACATTTGTGTTCTAAAAATTTTTTTGATTGTTCCGGCGACACTACAAAAGCTTTGTTACATTTCGCTGTCAAAATAGCCATTTTTCGCTCCTTTTTGTTATCTAAATTCCTTTTACTCATTCCAACACCTCCACTAATAATAGTATAACCTCTATTATTAAAAAAGTGTCGGTATCCGTCCTTCCATACTAATAATAACATATCTAACGATTTTTTTCAAGGTATTTAGGTATAAAAGTTGTTATTGTGTTCATTAAACTATTGTATCGTGAACATTATTTGTTGTATTATAGTGGTACAAATGGTACCATTCGTATAGTACCATTCAAGGGTAAAAAACGTATAAAAGAAAAAGGACGGTACCATCGAAGTACCGCCAGAATGCTAAAAAAGAGGACAGAGCATCGCCCCATCCTCTTAATTATTAACTTAACCCATCATTTCCTTTGAAATGACGTCAAGTACCTTTTGATAGCAGCCGCCGCAGCCTGTGGAGCAGTTGGTGATCTTCTGAACACCCTCAAAGGCTCCGAGAACGTCGTCAAAGCTCTTCATTGAATGAAGCGCCACGACGATATCGTTATAGCTTACCTGCTTGCAGTTGCAAATGATCGTGTTTTCCATTAGTTAAAGTATCTCTTAAGAAGACCTGCGAAAGCCTTGCCGTGACGAGCTTCGTCGCGTGCCATCTCGTGAACGGTGTCGTGGATAGCGTCAAGGTTGTTCATCTTTGCCATCTTTGCAAGCTCGAACTTGCCCTCGGTCGCGCCGCACTCCGCTTCAACTCTCATCTCAAGATTCTTCTTGGTGGAGGTGGTAACTACCTCGCCGAGAAGCTCTGCGAACTTAGCCGCGTGCTCTGCTTCCTCGTAAGCAGCCTTCTCCCAGTAGAGACCTATCTCGGGATAGCCCTCACGGTGAGCAACTCTTGCCATAGCAAGATACATACCGACCTCGGTGCACTCGCCCTCAAAGTTAGCGCGAAGACCGTCGATGATCTCCTGAGGAACGCCCTCTGCCTTACCTACGCCAACCTCGTGCTCACAAGCCCATACCATCTCGCCGTTGTCTACAAGCTCTACAAACTTTTCAGCGGGCTGCTTGCAAAGAGGGCACTGCTCGGGTGCGTGATCACCTTCAACTATCTGTCCGCAAACTGTACATTTCCACTTTTTCATAATTTAAAACTCCTTTATGTAAAAAATATTGTCTTTCATTTGACAATGATATTCTACCACATTTCAAAAAAATAATCAACTATCTATTTGACCCATTTTTATAAAAAAATAGAAAAGGGAGAAAACTTACCCTTTTCTATTTATATATCGATATTACTCTTTATCAGGCTTCTGACCGTAACCGTACTGACCGTAGCCGTATTTCTTACCGTAGCCGTACTTCTTACCGTAGCCGTACCTGGAATAGTAGTAGCCCTTGCTGTTCTTGCTGGTGTTGTTACGCACGACGCCGAGGATCTTACAGTTACTCATCTTGAGCTGCGCAACTACCTCCTTTGCCTGCTTGGAGCGTACGCGGTTACCGCCCATAAGAAGGACCGTGCCGTCGGCTATAGACGCAATTACCGCCGCGTCGATAACTCGTCCCAGAGGGGGAGTATCTATGATAACATAGTCATAAACCGCTCTTGCCTCCTCGATAAGCTTCTGGAAGTGCTTACCGCTGACAAGCTCAACGGGGTTGGGGGGATACTGACCTGAGAAAAGGATATTGAGCTTAGCATACTGGGTATCGTAGAGACACTCCTCAAGCTTGTTCATACCGGTAAGGACCTCGCTTAAGCCCTTGGTATTCTTGGCGGTGGTGTTTCGTCCCGCCATAACAGATTTACGCATATCAGCATCGATCAGCAGAACCTTCTTGCCCAGCTCCGCAAAGCTCTTGGCAAGATGAAGCGCAACGGTGGTCTTACCCTCGTTCTCGTTACAGCTCGTGATAGCGATCACCTTGATATCCGCACCGCAGAACTGTATATTGGTACGGAGGACCTTATATGCTTCCTGTGTGAAAAAGTCATTTGCGCCCGGAAGCTTCAATGAAATGTTTTCCATTATTTATTATCCCCCTTCTTATCCTTTTTCTTGCTCTTCTTTTCCTTTACGGGCTTGCGGATGGTCTGTGTGCCGTCGATGGAGATCTCCTCGATAGGCTCCCCGGGACCCTGACCGTAGCCGTATGCACCGTACCGACCGTAGCCGTATCTGCCGTATTTTCCGTAGCCGTAACGGGAGTATCTACGGTAGCCGTACCTCTTACCGTATTTATAATAGCCGTATTTATGGTTCTTGTGCTCGTCGGCATTGGGAATATCACCGATAACGGTAAGCTCAAGAGCTCGCTCTATCTCCTCGTCGGTCTTGAGTCTGTCGTCAAACAGATAGGTGAGGAAGAATATTATATATACCGCAGCCATCGCCGCAACGCCTAAGATTATGTAGGACATAGGGGAGGTGGTGTTGCTGGGAGAGGTATTGAGAATACCGTATTCATAGAGGTTGACCTGTTTAAAGCCCATTGCCTCCGTTATCTTGGCAACACCCACATCACACACACAGTCAACTATCCTCTTTGCAAGCTCGGGAGTTGCCGCCCGTACCGTTACGGTAAGGATACGGGTCTCCTCGGGGTTGGAGGTGGATATACTGTTGCGAAGAGTATTATAGGACATCTCAAGCCCAAGATCCTCGATAACGGTATCAAGAACGCTGTGGCTCTTAAGAAGCTGGTTACAGTCGTTTACCACCTTAAGCGCCAGAGTAAAGTCCTCGTAGTCCTGGCTGTAATACTGGTTCTGGTTAGTCTCGCTGCTCTGCTTAAGTATGTAGAGTGTAGCCGTGGAGCTGTACTCGGGAACATATGTGAGCTTATCGTAGGTGATATACGCCCCCATCACAAGCACCATAGCCAGGATCATTATCCACAATCTGTGGAGAAATATCCGCCACAGATCACTTAAGGTGATCTCTCTGATAAATGAGTTGTTTTTTTCCATTTTTTATTCCTTTCCTAACTGTCTGTTCTCTAAAATTGCATAAGGATTATGCACACAGACGGTCTCGGCGTATTTTTTTCCAAAGCGTTTTTCGATATATTTGTAGCTCTCGGTTATAGACGGCGGTCTCAGTATCGAGCCGTGAGCATCCGTCGCTACCACATCAACGAGTCCAAGCGCCAACATCCGCTTACAGCACCGCTTGGAGCCAAAGCCGAACACACCTAAGATGCTCTGGGCATCCACCTGTATGACTACGCCGTTTTCCTTTAGCTCTCGGATAAAGTCCATATCCCTTGCTATCTTGCGGTATCTCTCCACATGGGCGAGCACGGGGATAAATCCTGCGCTGAGTATACGGTTGGTGCCCTTGACTATCACATCTCCCTCTTCGTTTTGAGAAAAGTCGATGAGAACGTAGCCGGTATCATTGATAGAATGGCATTTGCCCTCCTTGACCCACTCAACACAGCCTCGGTTATACCTAAGCTCGTTTCCGCGGTAAAGCTTGAGATCGGGATATTTTTCAGCTACGTATGCGGTAAGCTTGGCAAATGACCTGTCAGCTCTTTCGGAATTTTCTCCGAAGTAGCCGGGATGATAATGAGGTGTCAAGCAAAGATGCCTTATATTATCCTTATAGATGGCATCTATAAGGCTCTGCATATCCTTTTCGCTCTTGGGTCCGTCGTCACAGGCGTATAGAGCGTGGTTATGAAGATCGGTAAACTCCATTATTTATCCTTTCTCCATACCATACGGTCTACTATATCGGTATAGCTCTGTATGATCTTTACTACCTTCGTGCTGACGTTCGTATCGATATAATCGGGAACGGGGATGCCGTAGTCTCCGGTATCGTTCATCGTGACAGCCGTATGTACTGCCTGTACAAGGCTCTTTTCGTTGATGCCGGCAAGCACGAAGCACGCCTTATCAAGGGCCTCGGGTCTCTCGGTAGAGGTACGGATGCATACCGCGGGGAAGGGCTTACCGATCGAGGTGAAATAGGAGCTCTCCTCGGGGAGCGTTCCGCTGTCGGATATGACAGCATATGCGTTCATCTGTAAACAGTTGTAATCGTGGAACCCTAAGGGCTGCTGACGGATAACACGTTTATCCAGCTCAAATCCGCTTGCCTCAAGACGCTTTGCGGATCTCGGGTGGCAGGAATAGAGAATAGGCATATCGTACTTACGCGCTATGGCGTTTATAGCATTGAAAAGACTGAAGAAATTCTTTTCTGTGTCGATATTTTCCTCACGGTGAGCCGAGAGAAGAATGTATTTTCCCTTCTCAAGACCTAACCGTTTATGAACATCGCTTGCTTCTATCTTATCAAGATTGTTTGACAGCACCTCCGCCATAGGGGAGCCCGTAACATAGGTTCTCTCTTTAGGCAATCCGCAGTCGGCAAGATAGCGTCTTGCGTGCTCTGAATAAGCAAGGTTGACATCAGAAATGATATCAACTATACGGCGGTTGGTCTCCTCGGGCAGACACTCGTCCTTACAGCGGTTACCCGCCTCCATATGGAAGATGGGGATATGCAGTCTCTTTGCCGCTATAGCTGAAAGACAGGAGTTGGTGTCGCCTAATATAAGCATAGCATCAGGCTTGGTCTGAACCATCAGCTTATACGAGCAGTTGATGATGTTGCCTACGGTAGCACCTAAGTCATCTCCCACCGCATCCATATATACCTCGGGATCGTCTAAGCCGAGGTCGCGGAAGAAGATACCGTTCAGGTTATAATCATAATTCTGTCCCGTATGGGCAAGTATGCAGTCGAAATATTTTCTGCATTTTTGGATCACCGCACCCAATCTTATTATCTCGGGTCGGGTTCCTACGATGATAAGCAGCTTCAATCTGCCGTCATCCTTAAACTTTACATCAGAATAGTCTGTTTTTATTTCCATTATTCCACCGCCTCAAAAAATGTGTCCGGCTTTGCGGGATCAAAGGACTCGTTTGCCCACATCACCGTTACAAGATCATCGGTATCGCTTAAATTTATAATATTGTGAGTATACCCGGGGAGCATATGTACCGCCTCTATCTTATCACCGGATACCTCAAAGTTAAGCACCTCGTCGGTGTCTATTTTTCTTTGCTGTATCAGGGCTTTTCCCGATACCACTATAAAGAACTCCCACTTGGTGTTATGCCAATGCTGACCCTTGGTCACTCCCGGCTTTGAGATATTTACGCTTACCTGTCCGCCCGAGACCGTACGCAGAAGCTCTGTAAAGCTGCCGCGGTCGTCCCGGTTCATCTTTAAGGGAAAAGAAGTCTTTGCCTTTGGCAGATAGGAAAGATATGTAGAATAAAGCTTCTTTGCAAAGGAGCCCTTGGGTATCTCGGGAATGATAAGCGTATCGGGCTGTGCCTTGAAAGCCTCAAGCAGCTCAACTATCTCACCAAGGGTAACACGGTGAGTGGTAGGCACGAAACAGAATCTTTCTCCTCTGTGTTCATTGCCCTCAAGTGCCGCTATCATCTCGTCACAAAGGTCGTCTATATAGAGAAGCTCAAGCTCTGCTGTAGGGTCGTTTACGGTTATGGCAAGATCGTTTGCAATATTATTGCAGAAGGTGGCAACAGCAGAGTTGTAATTAGGTCTGCACCACTTGCCGAAAAGATTAGGGAAACGGTACACAAGCACTCTTACTCCCTCATCCTCGCCGTAGGAGAAAACGTATTCCTCACCTGCAAGCTTTGATCTGCCGTACTCGGTATCATATCTGCCCTCAAGGGTAGCCTGTACAGAGCTTGATATCATAACCGGACACTTGTTGCCCTTTTCTTTCAAAGCGTTGCAGAGCTTTTCAATAAAGCTTCGGTTACCCTGCATGAACTCGGATGGATCCTTGGGTCTGTTGACCCCTGCAAGATTGAATACAAAGTCTGCTTTAGCACAGTATTCGATAAGCTCTTCTTCGGTCGAATCTATATCGTACTGATATATTTCGTCTATCTGGATTTCAGGATGGGTACGGTCCTTTCGGTCGCGGATGTTCATAAGAGCGTGACAGAGGTTTCTGCCCACAAAGCCCTTTGCTCCGGTAACTAAAATATTCATCTGTTCTCCCACGCCTCTATCTCGTCGCGGATGTACTGAAGTGAAAGAAGCTTTTCCTTGACACCTTCAACGTCTAAAAGCTCGGTGTTGTTGGAGTTGAACTCGGTCAAGGGATTGCGCTCACGGTCTCCGTCCTTGAAA
This sequence comes from Clostridia bacterium, assembly GCA_017398145.1. GTDB lineage: Bacteria > Bacillota > Clostridia > Oscillospirales > CAG-272 > RGIG7300. The sequence goes on along the minus strand of JAFQHD010000151.1, from coordinate 2,800 downwards.
TATTTATCGTAATTAAGGTCACGCTTGTCACAGGGAACGCGGTAGAAGTCGCCAAGGTCAAGGGCGTTTGCACATTCCTCGTTAGTTAAAAGTGTTTCATACATTTTTTCGCCGTGGCGGATACCGATAACCTTGATCTCGGTTTTAGGATCAAAGAGCTCGCATACTGCCTTGGCAAGAGTTTCTATAGTGCAAGCGGGAGCCTTCTGAACGAGAATATCACCGCTGACACCGTTTTCAAAGGCGAAGAGTACAAGGTCCACCGCCTCGTCAAGGGACATAATAAATCTCGTCATATTCGGCTCGGTTATGGTAATAGGCTGACCTGCCTTGATCTGCTCTATCCACAGAGGAATAACGGAGCCGCGGCTGCACATAACGTTACCGTATCTGGTACAGCATATCTTGGTCTTGTCGGGAGAGACTGTTCTCGCCTTTGCCACGACTACCTTCTCCATCATAGCCTTGGAGGTACCCATAGCGTTTACGGGATATGCCGCCTTGTCGGTAGAAAGGCAGATAACAGAACCCACGCCCTCGGCTATAGCTGCATTAAGCACGTTTTCAGTACCGAGAACATTAGTCTTGACAGCTTCGATAGGGAAAAACTCACAGGAAGGGACCTGCTTGAGAGCTGCCGCGTGGAAGATATAGTCTACGCCGTACATAGCATTCTTCACGCTGTTGTAATCGCGGACATCGCCGATAAAGAACTTGATCTTTCCCGCAGCCTCGGGCATCTTAGCCTGAAACTCGTGACGCATATCGTCCTGCTTCTTTTCGTCTCTTGAGAAAATTCTTATCTCTGCGATATCGGTCTGCAAAAATCTGTTCAGAACAGCGTTTCCGAAGGAACCCGTTCCTCCTGTTATAAGTAATACCTTATCCTTAAAAAGACTCATTTCCCCGTCTCCTTCAAATAACTATAATTAATCAGTTTATTATATCACACTTTTTTACAAAAATCAACACCAAGATATGGAAAATCCCCGTAGAATTTATCCACGGGGATATCTTTAATTAAATTCGCGAAGAAGCTCATTTGAAATACGCTTACCTAGACGGGCATTACCCTTGGAATTAAGGTGAGTTCCGTCCTCCTGGAGATAATAATACTTAAAATTATAAGCATTGAAGCCGATAGTTCTGTAAAGATCCAGATAAGGAAGCTTATACTCTCGGGCTACGGAAATTATTGCATCTATATACTGCTCATAGCTGTTGCCGTTATAGAGCTTTTCATCACAGCCCATATTTGAATTATACAGATATCTGTAGGTGGGGGTGAGCACCATTATCTTGATATGAGGATACGCCGTAAGAAGCTTTTCGACAGAATAGCGAAGCGCACCCTTCACGGTGTTGACATCCTTAGCATCGTCGGCATTCTCAATAACATAACCGTCGTTTATGTCGTTAAGACCCATTCCGAGGGTCACAACGCTTACCTTAGACCAGTCTACCGACTTAAGTTCGGCGAGACGGGAAGCGGAGTTGCTGAGAGGAAGCTCTGCGACCTTGGAATCCTGCAGAGTCCAGTCTCCGGTCACTACGGCGTCTGCCAGTCTGTAAAGAGAAAAGGCATCATAGGCTTCGTTGGGATTTTTAGCTATACTTGCCGCGCCTATACCTGCGTTAACGGTAGTAAGACCTGTCTCGGCGGCTATAACAGAGGCATAATCCTCAGGTGCCTCGGGAAGACCTAAAAGCGAATCACCAAAGCATACGCAGATCTCACCCTCTGCAAATTTGCCTGCCGTATCCTTCTCAAGGGCATCTATGGCATAGCCGTGCTCCATAACGCTCTGATAGAGTCTGTCATAGGAGTCCTTATAATCATAGCCCTCGTCGTTGGAAATATTACAGCCTGTCAGAACAGAGAGCAAGCAGAATACTGTCAATAACAATGATGTTATTCTTTTCATATATAACCTCACTTAATTAAAATCCTAAAAGTGCCGTGCCTGCATTTTCAAGACGGGCAAGAAGCGCCTCAGCAGATTCTTTATCAACGCCAACGGCGCTTAAATACATCTTTATCTTGGGCTCCGTACCCGAGGGACGAACGATCACAGAGCTGCCGTCACAAAGGTGGAAGCCGATAACATTGGAGGAAGGAAGGTCTATTGCCGACTTTTCTCCCGTTTCCATATCGGTAGAAACGCTCTCGCCGTAATCCTTCATACAGGAGATCTGCATACCGTCTATCTTGACATATCCGCCTGTACGCAGCCTTGTCATAATATCCTTTATATGCTGCATGCCGCTCTGACCCTCACAGGTAAAGCTCTTCTGTGAGCAAACGTAGCAGCCGTGCTTCTTGTACAGCTCTAAAAGAACATCCATAAGAGTAAGACCAAGAGTTTTATAATATGCGGTCATCTCGCAGATAAGCATAGATGCAACAACGGCATCCTTGTCTCTTACGTAGCTGCCTGCAAGGTAGCCGTAGCTTTCCTCAAAGCCGAAAATATATCGATCAGCCTCACCCTTTTCCTCTAAGAGACCTATCTGCTCGCCGATAAACTTAAAGCCTGTAAGAACATCGATAAGCTCTACCCCGTACTCCTCTGCTATCTTCTTTGTAAGGTCGGAGGTAACGATAGTCTTTACCGCAACGGGATTTTTGGGGAGTGTTCCCTTTTCGGTCCTTCTCCTGAGAATATAATCAAGCAGAAGTGTTCCTACCTCGTTACCGGTAAAGAGTCTGAACTCACCGTCGAGGTTTACCGCAATACCGACACGGTCACAGTCGGGGTCGGTGGCAAGAAGGATATCAGGCTTCACCTCAACCGCAAGC
>JAFQHD010000150.1 GCA_017398145.1 Clostridia bacterium | reverse complement strand
GTGGGTAGCCGATAAGCTTGGACTCATAAAGAACCTTGTTTACCGTCTCCATGATCTCATTACGCACCTCAACACGAACACCGATATCAACGGTACCCGGCTGATGAGCGATATTATGCTCGGCACAGATATGCTCAAGCCATTCTGCACCTCGTCTGCCCGTTGCAACGACCACCTTGTTACAGTGTATCTCAAGCTCGTCCCTGCCATTGGTGATATACACACCCTCACATCGATCACCGTTAAGAATAATGTTGGTACATTCATAGCCGAACATCATCTCAACGCCGTTATCAAGCAGATGCTTTTCGATTGCATAGTAGAGATCCTGTGCCTTCTCTGTACCCAGATGGCGTATGGGGCAGTCCACCAGACGAAGCCCCGCCTGGATGGCTCTCTTTCTTATTTCCTTAACCTCATCGGTGTTCTCTATACCCTCGATGTGGGTATCCGCACCGAACTCAAGGTATATTTTATCTGTATAGTTGATAGTCTCCTGCGCCAGATCCTCGCCTATAAGCTCGGGCAGATTTCCGCCTACCTCACAGGACAGACTGAGCTTTCCGTCAGAGAAAGCTCCCGCACCCGAAAAGCCCGTAGTGATATGACAGTATGGCTTACAGTTGACACATTTTTTTGTTTTTGATTTAGGGCAATGGCGGTTTTCTATGGCTCTGCCCTTTTCAACGATGAGAATTTTTCTTTTACTTCCGCGGCGAAGCATCTCAAGGGCTGTAAATATTCCCGCAGGACCTGCGCCGACGATAACTATATCTTTTTTCATAATATAAATCACCCAAATTTAATTATACTACATTATAACCCTTGGGTCAAGGAGAAATTTATTCCCATCCGCTTTCTTGCCTTCTCCATAAGCTTGGCTTCAGAAGCGGATATCTGATTGAATAAAGGCATTTCCTCGCCGTTTATCTGTGCGATAAAGTCCTTTAATTCGTAATACATTACGGGCTTGCCCGCAAGGGTCTCGTATTCCTCTTTCGTTCCGTCACGCAGGATCAGAGTAAGGTTGGTAGGCTTGGAAACTCTGTCTATTATAATGCTTCCGTCCTCGCCCTGAATATCCGACTGAATATAACCCTGAGTTATCTTAGACCACTGAAGTGTGGCTGTCATATCGGGATAGGAGCATATCATAGTCCCCTGTCCGTCGATGCTTTCGGGCAAAAATACCGCTTCGGACTTAATATCCGACGGCTCGCCGAAAAGCTGAAGCAGTAAGCTTACGGGATAAACTCCCAGATCCATAAAGGAACCGTTCCAAAGAGTGGGGTCAAAGGCGTTTTCCACGATGCCCTGCTTAAACTTGTCGTATCTTGACGAATACTGACAGAAGGAGAGATTTACTCTTCTTACCTTACCTATAAGGGGCAGAAGTTCCATTATCTTATATGTTCCGGGCACATGAGCCGACATCATCGCCTCCATAAACACAACGCCGTTTTGCTTTGCTGTGTTTATCATATTCATAGCTCCGGCATAGCTCTTGTGCATCGGCTTTTCACAGAGAACATGCTTGCCTGCCTGCATCAATTTTACCGCCTGCTGTTCGTGACAATAATTTGGACTTGCAATATAGACCGCATCTATGTTTTTGTCCTCTGCCATCTTGTCAAGGTCGGTATATACCTTGTCAAAGCCCCATTTTTCTGCGTATTCTCTGCCCGTATCCTCTTTTCTGGAATAAATGGCATGAAGTTTTATTTCGGGAAAAAGCCGGGTAGCTTCAAGCATTTCGTCAACGACGAAGTTTCTTCCGATAACTGCTAAATTTATCATAGTTTTTCCTTTACGTTATTCACTATTCACTATTCTCTATTCTCTATTCACTTGACGTAGGTTTTAGTGGATAAGCGGTTGGTCAGCATAATATCAATCTGCAGCTAACCACATTCTATTATCACGGTTGTTTCTTTAGTGAATAGTGAAGAGTGAAGAGTGAAAAGTGAATAGATAATAGTGGAAAGGGCTGTCACAGACAGCCCTTATATTTTAGTTATTTCTTGCCCAGAACTCGTCGAAGTCTACGATGGTTCCCGTCTTTCTTGCTTCCTCTATTGCAAACGCGATAGCGTGGTTGTAGTAGGATTCCTCGATCTCGGGAACGCTGTTACCCTCGTAAGTACCGTTGAGATAAGCGTAGAGTGCACCGATGATTCCGCCGTCTCCGCCGCCGTGACCGCCGTTGATGCCGTCCTTAGCCTTAGCAGAGTCAACAGTTTCGGTCTTATCTTCAGCAAAATCGTATACTGTAATAGGTGTAGACTCGTCCATTGCGGCACGAAGCTCGCCCTTGGTACCCATAACATGGAGGAATCTGCCGCCCTTGTTAAATGCGTTCATTGTAAAGGTTACCGTGATATCGTCCTCAAAGAGCATATTTACTACCTGATGGTCAACAACATTGTTATCGCACTTATAAACGCACTTGCCGTACTGGGTAGTGCGAAGCGCCTCCATAACGTCCTCGTCGGTGGGCTCTACCTTGTGTGTAGAGGTAGTACGGAACCAGTTGTTTTCCTTGTCATCATAATAAATCTTAACCGCATTGTACATACAGTCTGTGGCTACGGGACAGTCAAGACAGCGCTCGGCTGAACCCTCGGGAGCATTCTCCTCGGTGAAGTAGGACAGCGTACCGAAGGACTGCACCTTCTTACACTTCTTGCCGATAAGCCACTGGAGGATATCTATATCGTGGCAGGATTTTTGTAAGAGCATATCAGAGCTGCGCTCTGCGTTG
>JAFQHD010000149.1 GCA_017398145.1 Clostridia bacterium | reverse complement strand
ATTATGAAGCGTGACGAAGAAGGAGGAGATATAAAGTGACATTGGCTGATAGGTTAAATAAGATCATTGCAGAGCAAAATATCTCAAAAAGAGAGTTTGCAAAACGGGTTGGGGTTTCCGAAAACTATGTATACACGCTGACCGGCGAGAGCAATAAAATCACCACGCTTTCTCCAATGCTCGCTAAGGTCATTGCAATGGAGTTCGGCTATGATGCCGAGTGGATACTGCATGGGGACAAATAGGTATGACAAAAGCCGAATGAGTTTCAACGCTCCTTCGGCTTTTTCTGTGACAGTTTGAATATTTAGTTTTTGTTATTCAGATCAATGGATTTCTGACGCATGTTAGAATGTATTCTACTCCTTTCTAAAATCGCCGAAAAACCAATTTAAACAGGATTTTGTGCAAATTGAGTTGGACAAAAATCAGCGAAAACCCTAGTGTTTATGCGGTTTTTTCGATGTTTGTCCTATTATACCATATTCCTCTATTCTTCTTACAATTCCTGTTGCTTTCATATATAAAAATCTCCTTGATTTACAGTTGCTGATAATAGTATCTGTAAATTGGGGAGATTTATACTGCGGGAATTTACTTTTGAAATTAAATATGATATAATAAATTAAAGGCGGTGATATAAATGAAATTAAATACCCATGACCGAACTCCGAGACCTAAAAACAGCAAATTCATCATTGGTATGTTTATATTTAATGCCGTTTTAATATACGGGATCTTTGGTTTAGTTGCTTTTGCCTGTATTTTTTATGCCGACAGCATTGCAGGTGGTATATTAATTTTTCTTATCCCCGTCATAATGACGGTAATAATAATGGTTTTCATCAAGGATATAGAGAGAGCCTACGTTGAAATAAACGGGGATAAAATACATACCGTAGACTATTATTTCGGAATTAAGAAAGAGAAAGATTTTTCTTTCTTTGATATCACCTCTGCCGATATATACCTCGGAAAATCACTTAAAGTTAAGGGACACAGAGAAAGTGTATCGGGTATACGGTATATCGTTTTCAGAAACGGTAAAAAATACCTCTTTAAGATAATATATCTTCCCGAAACAGTGGAAATATTCAAGCAGTATATAAACACAGCGGAGTAAAATTCACTCCGCTGTTAATTTATTCACTTCATCCCCGTGCGATGATGAACGGTCAAGCAACAACTTCACCCGATTAATGGGTACAGGGTCGAAAAGACATAAGTCTTAAACCTTTTTCACCCTCGTGTGATGATATACGGTTTAATTACACTTCACCCGATTATAGGTGCACCGCAAAATTCGTTCGGACATCAGCAAACTCCACCCTCGTGTGATGATATTCGGTTTATTTGTAACTTCAACCGATTATGGCTGTACCGCAGGTACCTGCCCGTAGTAGGCGTTTTTTCCGTGCTTACGCAGATAATGCTTATCTAATAGCTCCTGTTGCATTACTGCAATGTTGGGATTAAGTGCCTCGGTCTGCATTGCCATAAGTGCAACTTCTTCAAGGACTACAGCGTTATGTACCGCATTATCTGCATCCTTGCCCCAGGTAAAGGGGCCGTGGCTGTTTACAAGAACTGCGGGGATATCATCTGCCGACAAGTCCTTGAATCTCTCGACGATTACGTTTCCCGTTTCGGCTTCGTATTCTCCTGCTATTTCATCACGAGTCATCTTACGGGTACAGGGGATAGCACCGTAGAAATAATCTCCGTGTGTGGTTCCGTAGGCGGGAATATCTCTGCCTGCCTGCGCCCAGGAGGTAGCATTTCTCGAATGGGTGTGTACTATTCCGCCGATATTCTGAAATGCCTTATATAATACAAGATGTGTGGGCGTGTCGGACGAAGGCTTATACCTGCCCTCCACAATATTTCCCTCAAGGTCAACGACCACCATATCCTCTGCCGTCATAGTGTCATATTCAACACCGCTGGGCTTGATGATAACAAGTCCCTTTTCACGGTCTATAGCCGATACATTGCCCCAGGTAAAGGTCACAAGACCGTATCGGGGCAAAGCCATATTGGCTTCAAAAACCTTCTGCTTTAAGTTCTCTAACATTATATTACCTCTATTGCCTTTTCTTCAACCTTGAGAAGCTTTTTGTAATTGTCCATATATGCGTTGAAGCCCGCAACATCCGCCTCGTCGGGAGCAAGAGTAGTGCTCTTTGCCTCGGCAAAGACCTTATCTGACAGATAATCACCAAGGGTCATATCTCCCTTGTCATAACGGTAAGCCGCAAGAAGTGCAATACCGTATGCTCCGCCCTCGCCTGCGGTCTCGGTGCAGGTTATGGGAGCGCCTATCGCCGCCGCCATATACCTCTGACTGACAACGGGAGTTTTGAAAAGTCCGCCGTGTCCGGTCATCGACTTTATCTCAACCTTTTCTTTTTCAAGAATCTCCATACCTAACTTAAGAGTCGCCATGGTGGAATAAAGAGAGGCACGGAAGAAGTTTGCAAGTGTAAAGCTTGACTCGGGTGTACGCAGAACCATGGGTCTGCCCTTATCCATATGAGTTACACCCTCACCTGCAAGGTAGTTGCAGACCATAATACCGCCGCAGTCAGCATCCCCCTCAAGAGATTTTTCATAGAGCTTTGTAAAAAGCTCTCCTTTGCCGGGAGCAGCACCGAAAAGTCCAACCGCCTCCTCGAAAAGCGAAGCCCAATGATTGGTATCGGTGGTACAGTTGTTGCAGTGCACCATAGCTACGGGCTTGCCCGCCGGGGTAGTGATAAGGTCTATTTCTTCATATACGTTTTCGAGATATTTATCAAGTACCACCATAGAGAATATGGAGGTTCCGGCAGACACGTTGCCCGTGCCGACAGATACCGAGTTTGTAGCAGTCATACCTGTACCGCCGTCACCCTCGGGAGGTGCAAAGGGGATTCCCACGGGAAGAAGGTTATCTATAAATGCCGCTCCCGACGCTGTAAGAGAGCCTGCATCCTCACCTGCGGTGAGAACCGCGGGCATAAGGTCAAGAACACTCTTTTCTATACCCTTGTTCTTTAAGAGCTCATTGAATTTCGCCACCATAGTCTTATCGTAGCAACACTTATCCGAGTCAATGGGGAAAATACCCGAAGCCTCGCATATACCAACGGCATTGACACCTGTAAGCATATAGTGTATATATCCCGAAAGTGTGGTTATATGTGCAAGCTTGGGTAAATGTTCTTCACCGTTAAGAACAGCCTGCCAGAGGTGAGCAATGCTCCAGCGCTGAGGAACGTTAAAGCCGAAAAGCTCGGTCAACTCTGCCGCCGCTTCTGCCGTAATGGTATTCTGCCAGGTACGGAAGGGGACCAGAAGATTCCAGTCCTCGTCAAAGGCAAGATAGCCGTGCATCATACCCGAGATACCCGCACAGAGGATATCCTCACGGTTGTCAATACCCTTTATCGCTTCGATAAGACCGCGGCGGGCTTCGTCAAGCTCATATGTCCAGATTCCATTTTCATAGCTTGATGCCCAGGTATAGTCCCCCTGAGATACAGGATTATATTTTTCGTCTATTGCAATAGCCTTAATTCTTGTAGATCCAAGCTCTACGCCAAGATAAGTTTTCATATATTTCTCCTCACCCTCGTGTGATAACAAAGGATTTTAGCTAAATCTCACCCGATTTTAAGTGCAGGAATTATTCCTGCAGCATTATTTTTATAATCTCACGGTCTGTTTCCGCCATACCGCTCTGGGCAAGCTGACCTACGTTCTTTATAGTAGCCTCTACACCGCCCGCAACGATACCGTCGCCGCTGTAGAATTCTTTGCCGTGCATATACATCTGCATACCTAAGAGTCCGGATTCAACCGCCGATGCTATCTTTGCGGCACAGCTTGCCTTGGCTCCGTCGCAGACAACACCTGAGTTTATGGCAAGGGCGTTTACTATAGTATGGGAAATTTCGTTATATCTGCCTCCGTAGAGGTACATAACCCCTGCACCTGCTCCGCAGCCTGCAGATATTGCTCCGCAGTAAGCAGACAGACAGCCAATGCCTGTCTTTAAGTGTATAGTAGTAAGGTTGGAAACAAGCAAAGCTCTGTAAAGCTCTTCGTCTGAAACTCCCAGCTCTTTTGCATATACGATAACGGGAAGTGATGCTGTCAT
>JAFQHD010000148.1 GCA_017398145.1 Clostridia bacterium | reverse complement strand
TACCTCGATATTATCGATCATATCGTGGGCAACATTTATATCCATAGATACAGGGACCTCGGCGTGGAGAGATATCATAAGCCTGCCGGGACCGTAGTCGTGAACAACAAGGTCGTGTATACCCGATACATCGGGATAGCTCATCACGATTTTTTCAATATCACATACGAATTCTTTATCGGGGCTCTGACCGAGAAGAGGTGAGATGGTTTCCCTGACCGAGGTTATACCCGCCCAAAGGATAAGTCCGGATACCACAAGACCTGCCCATCCGTCGATGTCAAAGGGAATATATGGGGTTACTATTGCTATAACAAGGATTACACCCGTTGATATAGCATCACTTAAGCTGTCCTTGGCCGTTGCATCCATTGCGGCTGAAGATATTCTCTCGCCTATCCTTCTGTTGTAAAATGCCATGTAGAGCTTAACTGCCACAGAAACAGCAAGAATTATAAGCGAAAGCAGAGAAAATTCTACAGGCTCGGGGTTGGAGATAGCGGATACAGAGCTCTTAGCCAATTCAAATCCCATAAGGATAATGGCAAATGACACTACAAGACCCGAGATATACTCAAATCTGCCGTGACCGAAGGGATGCTCGGGGTCAGGCTTCATATTAGCCAGTCTGAATCCGAAAAGGGTGATAACGCTGGAGCCCGCATCGGCTAAGTTGTTAAATGAATCTGCCGTTATTGCAATAGACCCGCTTATAAGACCGCAGGTGAGCTTACCTGCAAAAAGCAGTAGATTGAGAAATATACCAAAAACACTGCACAGTGTTCCGTAGGCGGTACGAACGGCAGGGTCAGCAGTATTATCTCTATCCTTGATAAAAATGGAACTTAAAAGCTTTATCATATATACTGTCCTTTAAAAATATGAGTTTTCGGAAACCTCGCGGATGTTGTATGAATCCTTCAGCTCGTCGTTTATAACGATATCCTTGGTATAGGCGTCAAATTTTTGGGTATACTTTTCTCTTACTATATATTCATCTATCTTTTCAAGCTGATTTTTATTGTTAGCGGTAAGAGTGTTGTATTCGGGAAGAGCACATTTCTTAATGATATAGGTTACGTTTTCATCGGATACCGTTCTTATCTCGTTCACCTTGAGCTCCGTTGCTGCCTTGACTATATCGCTTCCGAAACGGCTGTAGTCGTTCTCGGATACAAAGAAGCCGTCGGGATAATCGCTGTAATCGACCTCGGAAAATTCCTTGATATATTCGTCAAAGTCTCCGCCTGCCTCGACGCCTGCAACTACCGTGTCGATAAGCTGCTGTTTTACCGCCTTTTCCTCCTCGGTAAGCTTTATAAGCTCTATCTGTCCGTCCTCGTCATAAACATAGTTTCCGTTTTCATCGGTCTTGAGATTTGCACCTGAATAGATGGTTATATATTTGAGGCAGTAGTAATTATTATTGTAATATTCTGCCCTTTCCTTATCGGTTGGTGCTTCCTTACCTCCGGTGCCGTAGAGATATTCATATACTGCATCGTATTTTGCATTGGCTATATAAACCGAACGGAGCATATCAATATTCATACCAAGCTTGGCAAGATCTGTGTTTATCTGCTCTCTTGAGCCTGCGTATTCTATCTTTTCGGCAATATCTGCATCGATCTCAAGGATCTTTTCATCCGAAAGAGTAAGCTTATACTCATCAAAGAGCCAAAGCGCGACGGTACGGTACTGTAGCTCTGTATCGATCCAGTTTACGACATATTCTTCATAGGTTTGGTCGTCGGATATAAGGGTATCCCAAAATTCATCGCTGTCTATTCCGTCATTATAATAGTAAAGGAAATTGCTTTTATAGGTAGACATCCAGTAGGAGTAAAGACTTTCCGATGCCTTTGCTCCCTTATATGACATTATTGTTTTCTCGTTTGCTCCTGTACAGGCAAAAAGTGAAAAGCTAAGACATATACACAGAATTAATAGTATTGATCTTTTCATTGTGTTTCCTCTGATCTCTGATACTGAATATATTTTGCAAGTACTCCTATGGTTTTGGCAAGAGGCTTCTTCTCTCCTGCCATACGGTAGGTAGCATAGGGTTTAGATGAAAGATTAAGAAGTATCTTACCCTTATATTCTCCTGCAAGTACGGTCCATGTGCGGACATCGATCGGCTCTGAATAAAAGAGCATGGATGTTCCCGACATCACTATCTTACTCAGCCCCGCTGTTCTGCCGAGGGCTCTGATATAGGATATTCGGCAGAGATTCTCTACCTGCATGGGCATCTCGCCGTAACGGTCAAGAAGCTCGTCAACGATGTCCCAATAATCGTCCTCGTTTTCGATAGACGCTATCTTTTTATACGCCTCTATACGCTGTGCAGAAGAGGTTATATATGCTTCGGGGATAAAGGCGTTGACCTTGATATCTACGGTACACTCCGGCTTTTCGGGTAAAAGCTCACCCTTCTCCTCAAGGATAGCTTGATTGAGTATCTTGATATACAGATCGTAACCCACGCTCTCAATATTTCCGTGCTGCTCCGAGCCCAAGAGGTTACCCGCGCCTCTTATCTCAAGGTCACGTAAAGCTATCTTGAAGCCTGAGCCAAACTCGGTATAATCACGGACAGCCGAAAGCCTCTTTTCGGATATTTCGGACAACACCTTACCGCGGGGATATGTGAAATATGCATATGCGCGGCGGTTGCTTCTGCCTATCCTTCCTCTGATCTGATGAAGCTGGGAAAGTCCCATACGGTCGGAATTTTCTATTATAAGTGTATTGGCATTGGGGATATCTACACCTGTTTCGATAATGGTCGTGCTGACGAGAATATCTATATCTCCCGTCACCATCTGCTCCCAAATATCGCTCATCTCGTCCTTGTCCATCTGTCCGTGGGCAACGGCAACCTTGGCATCGGGAGCCATAGCAGAAATACGGGAGGCAACATTATTGATATTATCAACGCGATTATAAAGATAGAACACCTGACCGCCTCGGCGAAGCTCTTTATTTATGGCTTCGGCGATGATCGTATCGTCATATTCAAGCACATAGCTTTGAACAGGCATACGGTCTCCCGGCGCTTCCTCAAGCACCGACATATCACGGATACCGCTCATTGCCATATTTAGGGTTCTGGGGATAGGCGTTGCGGTAAGGGTAAGAACATCCACGTTCTTTGAAAGCTGCTTAAGCTTTTCCTTCTGGGCAACACCGAAGCGCTGTTCCTCGTCTACGATAACAAGTCCGAGATCGCGGAAAACTATATCCTTTGACAGCATTCGGTGGGTGCCAACGATGATATCTATCTCACCGCGGCGAAGCTTTCTTATCGTCTCCTCCTGCTGCTTGTTGGTCCTGAAGCGGGAGAGCATATCCACCTTGATGGGGAAGCCGCGCATTCTGGAGGCGATAGTCTGATAATGCTGCATAGCAAGTATAGTGGTAGGAACAAGCACCGCTACCTGCTTTGAGCCGTTTACTGCCTTGAAGGCGGCTCGCAGAGCTACCTCGGTCTTACCGAAGCCTACGTCTCCGCAGAGAAGTCTGTCCATAGGATGCTCGCTTTCCATATCCCGTTTGATCTCCTCTGCTGCAAGAAGCTGACCGTCTGTTTCTTCGTAATCAAACTCGTCCTCAAACTGCCTCTGGAACTCATCATCAGGGTCATAAGCGTGTCCCTTTTGGCGTAAGCGCTGAGCATAGAGCTGTATAAGCTCCTTTGCCATATCGGTTGCGGCTCTCTTTGCCTTTGCCTTTGCCTTGACCCATTCGTTTCCGCCCATTTTTGAGAGCTTTACCGTGCCGTCGTCAGAGCCTGCGCCGATATATTTTGCTATGGAATCAAGCTGGTCACAGGGCAGATAAAGCATATCGGTACCGTGATATTTTATCTTGACAAAGTCACGGCGAACACCCTCAAGGGTCAGACTCTGCATACCGAGGTACTGTCCTATACCGTGGTTTTCGTGTACGACAAAATCCCCCACGTTCAGATCAGCATAGGACATGATGCTCTCACGTCCGTCCTTCTTTTTATGCTTTTTCTTCGCCTTCTGAAGCTTTGAACGTACGCGTTCGTTGCCCTTAAGGGTTGTAAAGCAGACAAACTTTGAAGAAGTCAGCTCAAAGCAAGGAAGATTGTCATTGTATATAAGCAGGGGTTTACCGTATTCGGGATCTGTTTCTGTAAGTGCGGTTATATTGTTTTCGTCAAGGGCAGAAGAAAGCTCCTTTACAGCGCTCTTGTTCTCACAGAGTATTATAACGCGGTAATCGGAACGAAGGTAGGAAAGCAGATCCTCAAAAAGAAGATCGTATTTGTCAAAATACGAAGCTGTCTGCTTGGTCATAAAGCTGAAAACACCGGAGCGTTTTGCTCCGCCCGAGGAAGTGAGAAACGTGTCGCAGAGTATCCCTCCCGAGGTGGAAAGCTTAACGTCAAAGTCCTGCTTCCACTTACCGTAGTCGCATACCCTCTTGTCAACACCTGCCGCTAAAAGCTCGGTGGTAGTCTCGTTTAACTGCCAGTCGTAAGCCTCAAGTCGTTTGGTTACGGCATTTTCTTCTATAAGAATATAGGGAACATTCACTCCAAGATAGTCGAGTAAGGTCTCTCTTTCGGGGTAAACAGCGGAAATATATTTATCTATAAAATGTATATCCGTGCCGCTTTTTAAAGCTTCAAGCTCGCGGTCAAAGACCTCTTTTTTAGAAAATTCGTTCTGCTTTTTAGCCTGAACCGAAATAATATCAATAAGCTCTGCCGTCTTTTCGCGAGTTAAAACTATCTCACGACAGGGTGTTATATCTATAATATCAACAGGGTCGCTTCTGCGCTGGGTCATTATATCAAAAGCGGTGATGGTATCTATCTCATCGCCGAAAAACTCTATACGAACGGGGGTATCCATATCAGGCGAAAAGATATCAAGTATGCCTCCGCGTACCGAGAACTGACCCTTGCCGTCGATGGTCTCGCATCTGGCATAGCCTAAAGAGACAAGATGGTTGCACAGCTCCTCGGGCTCACACTCATATCCGGGCTCAAGACGGCGGCGTGAGGATTCGAGAATGTCTGCCGGCATAGTATACTGAAGCATCGCATCAGGGGTCGCCACGATATAGTCGAGTCTGTCATCAAGAAGTCCGCAAAGCGCAAATATTCTCTCGTACTCAAATTCATGGGAGGATACTACGTTATGGAACATATAGTCACGGTAGATATATACAGCGCCCGTAAGCGAGAGTGAAAGAGTCTCGTGCATACGGTTTGCCGTCTTTTCATCGGGTGCGATAATAAGTATCGCACCGCCCCCGTCGCGGCGGTAATCCTCTATTACGGCACGGCAAAAGGCAGAGCGCGCGCCGTCACAGAGACCCGTTACCGTCATAGGTAGGGGTTTGCGAGCGCTTCTCTGCTCTGTAAAGCAGTTATAGACCTGCCTGTATTCTTTGTTTTCTTTTAAATAATCGGTAATTCGTTTCATCAGTTGAATTGGTTCATCGCTTTATCAAGATTTCCCGAGATAATAAGCTCAAGAGCCTCGGGGGTCTTTTCGAGTGTGGAGAAAAAGTCCTTGTGGGTGTCGGGAGGAAGCTTTCCTAAGACCCAGTCCACCATATCGTAATCCTTGGGCTTGATTCCCACGCCTAACTTGATACGGGGAAACACATCCGTGTCAAGCTGTAATATGATATTCTTAATACCGTTATGACCTCCTGCGCTTCCCTTACGCTTGATGCGCATAGTACCGGGATCGAAGCTGACATCGTCATATATTATAACGATATTATCGGAGGGTATCTTGTAGAAGTCTGCCGCCTCTCTTATTGCTTCTCCCGACAGATTCATAAAGGTCTGGGGACGCATAAAAAGCACCCTCTTACCCGCAAAGGTAGTCTCACCTACAAGAGATTTGAACTTCACCTTGTTGGTTTTAAAATTGTATTTTTCTTCTATATAATCAAGTGCCATAAAACCTGCGTTGTGACGGGTCTGTGCATACTTTGCTCCGGGGTTGCCCAAGCCTGCAACTATATGGGTCACAGGTCCTGAAGGAGCATTGTTTTCTTTTGAAATCTGCTTAAAAAGGTCAAATATATTTGCCATTGTATATAATCCTTATATATGATAAAATTAAACCATTGTATATTATATAATATAATTATCACAAATGCAAGGAATTTGATAAACATTTTGTTAATTTTGGGTATTGCAGGTAGCAAAGTATACTCAAATATGATATAATACCGCTGTTGTAATAACAAAAAATAATATTTATATATGGAGGATCCAACAATGGCAAAGAAATTTGTTTATTTGTTCTCTGAAGGCGACGCTTCTATGCGTGAGCTTCTCGGCGGTAAGGGTGCTAACCTCGCAGAAATGACCAAGATCGGTCTTCCTGTTCCCCAGGGTTTCACCGTAACAACCGAAGCTTGTACCGCTTACTACGAGGACGGCAAGAAGATCAATGACGACATCCAGGCTCAGATCATGGAGTACATTGACAAGATGGAAGGCATTACCGGCAAGAAGTTCGGTGATAAGGAGAATCCCCTCCTCGTGTCCGTTCGTTCCGGTGCTAGAGCTTCCATGCCCGGTATGATGGATACTATTCTTAACCTCGGTCTTAACGATGAGGTTGTTAATGTTATGGCTGAGAAGTCCGGTAATGCTCGTTGGGCATGGGACTGCTACAGAAGATTTATTCAGATGTACTCCGACGTTGTTATGGAAGTCGGCAAGAAGTACTTTGAAGAACTCATCGACAAGATGAAGGAAGAAAAGGGCGTTAAGCTGGACGTTGAACTGACTGCCGAAGACCTGAAGGAACTGGCCAACCAGTTCAAGGCCGAATAC
>JAFQHD010000147.1 GCA_017398145.1 Clostridia bacterium | reverse complement strand
CAGTTGAATCAATAGCTCAGATAACCCCGGAGCTTCTTTACAGCTGTTATAACACATTCTATAATCTCAACAATATGGCGCTTTGCGTCTGTGGCAATGTAGATATTGATAAGGTGCTTGAGTGTGCAGACCGCAACCTCAAGGAGGCTGAGCCCTTTGACGTTATAAGTGAAGCAAAGCCGGAAAGGGCTGAGGTCAACGAGAAATACTGTACCTGTAATATGCAGGTATCCATGCCTATGTTTGCTATAGGCGTCAAGGATGTTGATATAAGTGCAGATCCCGTAGAGCGTATGAAGAAGAATGCAGCGATTTCAGTTATATCCGATATGCTGTTCGGAAAGTCAAGCTCCTTCTTTAACACAATGTATGACGAGGGTGTTGTTTCTGGTTCGCTTGATCTTTGGGCAGAGCATAACAAGTCGTATTCCTTTATAACTCTCTCCGGTGAAGCTCCCGATCCCCATGCGGTATATAAGAGATTCCTTGACCTCGTTGAGAAGACCAAGGATATAGGGCTTGACAAGGAAGAATTTGTCAGATGCAAGCGCGTAATGTATGCAGGGCTTGTTAAGAGCTTCGATTCAACAGAGGAGATAGCTAACAACTTCCTCGGATATGTATTTGATGACGGTGATATTCTTGATTTTACCGACATTATGGGAAATCTTGATTATGACTATACCAACGAGCTCTTTAAATCTATGTTCCGCGACGAGTATTACACTCTGTCTACGGTATATCCCATTGAGGAATAACTATGAATCATATTTCATTTCCCAATATAGGACTTGATTTTAATGTCAATGAGGTTGCATTTTCGATATTCGGTAAGGATATCGCGTGGTACGGTATCATAGTGACCTTGGGTATAATATCTGCAGTCCTGTATGTATATTATAAAGCTAAGAAGCATTATATCGTAACCGATGATTTTCTCGATATTGCTATATTCACAGTTGTATTCAGCGTTGTGGGTGCAAGATTGTATTATGTTCTGACATCTCTTGATCAGTACGACTCCTTCTGGGACGTATTCAAGGTATGGGAAGGCGGTCTGGGTATCTACGGCGGCATTATAGCAGGTGCGGTGGCGGCTATATGTACGCTGCTGTACAAAAAGATGAACGTACTTAAGTTCTTCAACGGTCTTGCTCCCGCATGTATGCTGGGTCAGATAATCGGCCGTTGGGGCAACTTCGTTAACGCCGAAGCATACGGCTCGGTTGATACGTTCGAGTTTTTCGGACGTACATACGATATTTCGGGTTGCCAAGAGCTTCCTTGGATAATGGAGGCTAACGGGATTCTTTGCCAGCCTACATTTTTGTATGAGTGTGTATGGAATATCATAGGATTTGTACTTATTAATATTTTTTACAATAAAAAGAAATATGACGGTCAGCCCGTGCTCTGGTATCTTGGCTGGTACGGCTTTGGCAGAATGTTTATTGAAGGGCTTCGTACAGACTCCCTATATGTTGGCGGAGTAAAGATATCACAGCTTATCGGACTTGTATGCGTTATTGTATGTGTATCTTTATTGATATTATTTAGAATCAAAAATGTTAAAAACGACAAGCCTCTCTACAGAGAGGAAAAAACAGTTGAGGTAAAAGATGGCAATATTGATTGACGGAAAGGCTGTTTCAGCAGCTGAAAGAGAGCTTATTAAAGAACAAATATCAAAAATGACCGTTAAACCCGGACTTGCGGTTATTCTCGTAGGAGAGGACCCTGCATCTCAGGTTTACGTAAGAAATAAAAAGAAAGCTTGTGCCGATGTAGGTATTTATTCGGAAAGCTATGATCTGGCTGCTGAGACATCTCAGGCAGAGCTGCTTGAGCTTATCGATAAGCTTAATAATAAGGATGATATCCACGGCATTCTCGTACAGCTTCCTTTGCCTAAGCATATTGACGAGACAGCGGTGATAAACGCTATCGTTCCCGAAAAGGACGTTGATGCCTTCCATCCGGTAAACGTAGGTAAGATCATGACGGGCGATTACGATTTTCTGCCCTGTACCCCTGCGGGCGTTATGTGTCTTCTAAAGCACTATAACATTGACCCTTCGGGTAAAGAGTGTGTTGTTGTGGGCAGAAGCAATATCGTAGGCAAGCCTCAAGCAATGCTTCTTCTTCATGCTAACGGTACTGTAACGATTTGCCATTCACGAACCAAGGATCTCAAAGCAAAATGTCTTGAGGCTGATATTCTTGTCGTTGCTATCGGTAAACCTGATTTCATTACGGGAGATATGGTCAAGGAGGGCGCCGTCGTCGTTGATGTCGGCATTAACCGTAAGGCTGACGGAAAACTTACGGGCGACGTTGATTTTGCGACTGTTGAGCCTAAGGCGTCCTATATAACACCCGTTCCGGGCGGGGCAGGTCCTATGACGATTACGATGCTTCTTAAAAATACCGTAAAAGCCGCAGAGCTTAAGGGAGAATAAATATGTGCGGATTTGTAGGCTTTGTTGCCAAAACCGAAAATAAAAAAGAAATACTAAACCGTATGATGGACCGTATCATTCACCGCGGTCCTGATATGGCGGGCGATTACATAGACGGTGATGTTGCCCTCGGCTTTCGACGACTCAGTATTCTTGACCTGAGCGAAGCGGGCAGACAGCCTATGACGAGCGAGGACGGTAACGTTACCATTACCTTCAACGGCGAGATATATAACTTTATGGATATACGCCGTGAGCTTGAAGAAAAGGGCTACAGCTTCAAGAGCAACTGCGATACAGAGGCTCTTCTTCACGGTTATGAGGAGTTTGGCGAGGATATCGTATACAAGCTCAGAGGTATGTTTGCCTTTGTAATATGGGATAAGAAGAATAAAAAGCTCTTCGGTGCAAGAGATTTCTTTGGTATCAAGCCCTTCTATTATACAAAGACAAAGAAGGGAAGCTTTCTTTTCGGCTCTGAGATAAAGAGCTTTCTTGAGCATCCCGATTTCGAAAAGGCTGTAAACAAGGACGCGCTTCGTCCTTATCTTACATTCCAGTATTCAAGCCAGGAGGAAACCTTCTTTGAGGGTGTTTATAAGCTTCCTCAGGCGCATTACTTCGTGTATCAAAACGATACAATGACCGTTAAGAGATACTGGGACGTTGATTTCGATTCCAAGGATAAGCCCTTTGACGAATACAAAAAGGAGCTTGACCGTGTTATAAATGAGTCGGTCAGTGCTCACCGTATAAGCGACGTTAAGGTTGCATCCTTCCTCTCGGGAGGTATCGACTCCAGCTATATCACAGCAGCTCTTATGCCCGACAAGACATTCTCTGTTGGCTTTGATTACGCTAAATTCAATGAGACCAACTATGCAAAGGAGCTTTCCGATATCCTCGGTATAGAAAATGTCAGAAAGCTTATTTCTGCAGATGAATGCTTTGATATGTTTCCGACCATCCAGTATCATATGGATGAGCCTCAGTCTAACCCCTCAAGTGTTCCTCTCTATTTCCTTGCAGGTCTTGCAACCGAGCATGTAACCGTTGTTCTTTCCGGCGAGGGCGCTGACGAGATATACGCAGGCTATGAGGAATATGACGAAAGACCTATGATGCGTAAGTATAAAAAGCTGCCCGGCTTCTTACGCCGTGCGGCAGCCTCTGTCGCTCGCAAGCTGCCTTACTTCAAGGGTCATGATTTTATAATCAAGGGAAGCGGCAGACCTGAGGACTGGTTTATCGGTCAAGCTAAGGTCTTTGAAGAAAAAGAAGCGAATGATATAGTAAATCCCGATTACCGTAATGCTCCCACTATCAAGGAGATAACAGGAAAGATATATGAAAGAGTAAAGGATAAGGATGAGCTTATTAAAAAGCAGTATCTCGATCTTAACCTCTGGCTTCCCGGCGATATCCTCCTTAAGGCGGATAAGATGAGCATGGCTCATTCTCTTGAGCTTCGCGTGCCTTTCCTTGATAAGGTAGTTATGGAGCATGCTGCCGGCATCCCCTCAAAGTATAAGATAACACCTGAGAATACGAAATACATTCTCCGTCAGGCGTCAGCCGAGACTCTGCCTGAGGAATGGGTAAACCGTATCAAGGTTGGTTTCCCCGTGCCGATACGCTTTTGGCTTCGTGAGGACAAGTATTACAATATCGTCAAGGAACACTTTACCTCTGATTATGCCAAGGAGTTCTTCGATACATCAAAGCTAATGCAGCTTCTCGATGACCACAGGGCAGAGAAGGCTAACAATCAGCGTAAGATATGGACGGTATTTACCTTCCTTGTATGGTATAAACGTTTCTTTATCGATGAAAAATAAGAAGGTTATAAAATGAAAGAAAAGATCACTCCGGTACTGCTTGGCGCAGACCTTAACTGTTACAATGTTGCAAGAGCATTTCACGAGGAGTACGGTGTTATAAGCCATGCCTTCGGCAGATATGCTATCGGTGCGACAATGAATTCAAAGATCGTTAAATTCACCGCAATTCCCGATTTCGATACCTCTGAGCGAATGGTGCAGGTGCTTAACGATTTTGCAAAGGAGCATAAGGGTGAAAAGCTTATAGTTATGGGCTGTACCGATGACTACGTTTCCCTTATCATTGCCAACAAGGATAAGCTTGCTCCCGAATATATCGCTCCCTATACCACAAAGGAGCTTATAGACGAGATAACCCTAAAGGAGCATTTTTACGAATACTGCGAAAAGTACGGTATTCCTTATCCCAAGACCAAGGTTATCGCAAAGGGCGACAGCCTTGATGCTCTTGATTTTGATTATCCTATTATAGTCAAGCCCTCAAGCTCCGTGCTTTATTGGAAGCACGAATTTGAAGGTATGAAAAAGGTCTACCGTGCAAAATCAAAGGAGCAGGCACAGAAGATCGTTGACGAGATATATGCCTCCGGTTATCCTGATAAGATAATTCTTCAGGATACTATCCCCGGAAACGATAACAGTATGTATGTGCTTACCTCCTATTCCGATAAGGATGCCAACGTCCGTATGATGTGTCTCGGTCACGTTCTTCTTGAGGAGCATACTCCTAAGGGACTTGGCAATCACTGCGCTATCGTCACCGAGCGTAATGACGAGATCATGCAGAAGATGAAGAAGTTCCTTGAGGATATCCACTTTGTAGGTTATTCCAACTTTGATATCAAGTACGACAGCCGCGACGGTCAGTATAAGGCTTTTGAGATCAACGTAAGACAGGGAAGAAGTAACTATTATGTTACTGCAAGCGGTAACAATATCGCAAAGCAGATAGTAGACGACAGAATTCTCGGTGTTCCCTTTAAGGAGACAAAGTTTAACTCAAATGAGATATACTGGCGTTATGTTCCCGATAAGGTAGTATATAACTATATTACCGATGCCGAAAAGGCAAAGGTGAAAAGTCTTATTAAGGCTAAGAAGGCGTATTCTTCAATGAGATATAAATATGACCTTAAGGGCAATCTGAAGCGTTGGGGCTTTGTAAACATACACGAGCATAACCATATTAAGAAATTCAAGACATATTATAAGATATAATCGAGTAGGTATACGATGAAGGATGATAAAAGCAAGCTCCTTGGGATCTTAGGCGGGCTTGGACCTATGTCAACCGCATATTTTTACGAGATGATAACCCGTCATACCAAGGTAAGCTGCGATCAGGAGCATATAGATATGGTCATATCCAGCTCAGCTACCACACCCGACCGTACAGGCTATATTCTCGGTACATCTACCGAGAATCCCGCGATCCGTATGACCGAGGATGCAAAAAAACTTGTGGAGTTTGGTGCTGATGTTATTGCCATACCCTGTAATACAGCGCACTATTTTTACAGTGAGGTACAGGATAATATAACCGTACCGATAATCCACATTATATATGAAACGGTAAAACACTGTAAGTCCTTGGGTGCGGATAAGATAGGTATCATGGCAACCGACGGCACTGTTATGAGTAATACCTATCAGCGTATTGCCAAAGAATTTGATATCGATTGTATAGTTCCTTCTGCCGAAAATCAGCACAAGGTCATGGATATTATCTATGGAAGCGTAAAGCAGGGTAAGCCTGTGGATATGAAGAGCTTTTATGCGGTCTCCCGTGAGCTTACCAAAGCGGGCTGTGACAGGATCATTCTCGGTTGCACGGAGCTTTCACTTATCAAGCGCGACCACGGACTTGACAGCTTCTATATTGATGCTCTTGAGGTCCTTGCATGGAGGTCTATTCAGTATTGCGGTAAAAAGCCTATAGGCTTTGAGGATTTTGATGATGAAATATGATCTTTACGGTATAAAAGATATTGTATATGACTCAAGAAAGGCGGCTCTGAACACCGCCTTTGTCTGTTTGGTGGGTGCAAAGAGTGACGGTCATAAATTTGCTCAGATGGCATATGACAAGGGTACAAGACTTTTCTTTGCTCAAAAGGATCTTGCACTTCCGGAGGATGCAAAGGTCATTCTCTGTGAGGATACAAGAATAGCACTTGCTGAGCTTTCAAGACAGTTCTTTGACTATCCGGATAAAAAGCTGAAAATAATCGGTATCACAGGAACAAAGGGTAAGACGACCACTTCGAATATAATCGCACAGATCCTCAACAAAAGCGGTAAAAATGCCGCCGTTATAGGCACTAACGGTATTATAATAAACGGTGTTCGCACACCTACCGTCAATACAACGCCCGAAAGCTATGAGCTGTACAGGTCCTTTAATGATATGGTCAACGCAGGCTGTGATCACTGTATTATGGAGGTCTCCTCTCAGGCGGTCAAGCTCAACCGTATCCACGGTATTGAATTTGATGTTGGTGTGTTTACCAATCTCTCTCCCGACCATATCGGTGAGGGCGAGCATGCTGATTACAACGAATACCGTACCTGTAAAGCTGGGCTTTTTGCAAGAAGTAAGGTTTCGGTTATAAATTGCGATGACGATGATTCATCATATATGATAGAAGCTGCATCAGGAAATGTCATAACCTATTCCGTTAAGGACGGTGACTGCTGTGCGGATGATATCAAGCATTGGTCTGAGCCGGGTGTTTTAGGTGTTAAGTTTAATTGCAGATATAATGACGTAATAACCGAGCTGAAGATAGCTACCCCCGGAATATACAGTGTATATAACGCACTCTGCGCTTACACCGTGTGCTTGCAGTGCGGGGTTACATCTGCTCAGATAATAAAATATCTGCCTATGACAAGGGTCAAGGGCAGATTTGAGATAGTCGATGCATTACCCGATTCTACGGTGATCATAGATTACGCTCATAATGGCTTGAGTCTTGAAAGTGTACTTAAAACAATAAAGGAATATGAACCTAAAAGACTTATTGTACTCTTCGGTTCTGTAGGTGAACGTACACAGCTTCGCCGCAGAGAGTTAGCCGAGGTTGCAAGGGAATATGCCGACTTTGTTATAGCTACAAGCGATAATCCGGGAAATGAAGATCCCGATAAGATAATTGACGAAATATGCAGTTATCTTGGAGATACACCTTATATTCGCTTTGCGGACAGAGTCGAGGCTGTAGAATATGCTGTTACAAATGCATTACCCGGAGATGTTATTCTTCTTGCAGGTAAGGGTCATGAGGATTATCAGCTTATCGGTAACGAAAAAGTACCTTTCAGTGAATATGATATCGTGATAAATACAGCACAAAAAATCAGAGCTATCGTTTGATAGCTCTGTTTTCTTATTATTTAAACTGACTGTCGTATTTCTGTTCCTCGTTTTCCTTCTTATTGAGGATCATACGTATGATAAGTATGGGGGTTGCGATTATTGCATATACGACTGTCACCACTATAAATACGCCTCCGATAGCACCGTTATTACCGATTATAACAACGATACCGATGAGGGGCAGAAGAAATCCAAGATAGTGTATAACGATTTTCACCGGCATTGAAAGCTCAGTCTTGAATATGTTATTTACTAATGCAATGATCAGACAATATGACAAAACCAATAAAAATTTTTTCAGTAGATCTTTACCTTCTTCGGCTGATGAGTTTACAAGGTAAACAAAAACACTATACAAGGTGAAGAAAAAGGAGGCAGGGAAAAGCACGTTTTTGAATATGGATCTGATATGTTTCATTTTGTCTTCCTTTACTGTTTGATACATTTATTATAGCATATAAATTTTAAATAGTATTAAGTTTTTATAAATTTTTAATAATATACAGAATATTCGGTATATACTGCATAAATATGTTGACATTTTGTTATTTTTATTATAAAATATAATATCTATAATTATATCATCCGAAAGGAAAACAAATGGACAGACGCGGATACAGAGAAGCGGCATTTATAATGCTGTTTGAGGCAGATTTTAAGGTTGACGAGGATCTTAATGATTTTTATGCAAGCGCACTTGAGATCGGCGGTTACGAGGACGATGAATATTTAAATACCGTATTTTTTGGAGTTCTCGAGACCAAGGACGCTCTTGATGCGGAGATAGCGGCAACAGCCAAGGGCTGGAAGCTTTCCCGCTTATCAAAGGTGGTTCTCAACATTAT
The DNA here is from genome assembly GCA_017398145.1 of Clostridia bacterium. Lineage (GTDB taxonomy): Bacteria > Bacillota > Clostridia > Oscillospirales > CAG-272 > RGIG7300. Next base: position 2,999 of record JAFQHD010000147.1, on the reverse strand, counting down.
GCGTATTTCTGTTTATGAGATGCTCAATATGAAGGATGTACCCTTCGCTGTTTCTATCAACGAAGCGGTTGAGCTTGCAAAAAAATACGATGACGAAAAGGCTCCCAAGTTTGTCAACGGTGTTCTCAATACCGTTGCCTCGAATAAGGGTTTAAAGAATAAATGAGTTATATACTCGGTATAGATACCAGTAACTATACTACGTCTATGGCGCTGTGCTCCTCTGACGGTCGGATCATATCTAATCAAAAGATGCTTTTACCTGTCAAAGAAGGCGAGCGAGGGCTCAGACAGAGTGATGCTGTCTTCGCCCATACGGTTAATCTGCCCAAGGTGGCAGAGATGCTTGGTAAAGCCGATATTTGTGCTGTGGGCTACAGTGCTTTTCCCAGAGACAATGAAGGCTCGTATATGCCGTGTTTTCTCTGCGGTAAGGCTTATGCAGAGTCGCTTTCGGCATTGCTTGATATACCTTGTGTTGCTTTCTCGCACCAGAGAGGTCATATAAGGGCTGCTCTGTATTCTTCCGAGGCAGAGCATTTACTGGGCAGTGAATATCTTGCATTTCATCTTTCGGGCGGTACTACTGAGGTGCTGCACGTCAAGAACGGAGGGATCGAGCTTATCGGCGGTACCAATGATCTTACCGCAGGACAAGCTATCGACCGTATCGGTGTTATGATGGGACTGGCATTTCCTTGCGGTGCTGAGTTGGAAAAATTAGCTGAGCTTGGTTCTGCAAACAAATGTAAGATAAGCGTCAAGGGCTATGAGTGTAATATGTCGGGGCTTGAGAACCTTGCGTCAAGGATGTACAAGGACGGTGCATCCAAAGAGGATGTTGCGGCATTCACCATGGATTTTGTCCTTCGCACTCTTGATAAAATGACAGAAAATCTGCTATGTGATTATCCCGGTTTACCTCTTGTGTATTCCGGCGGAGTTATGAGCAATAAAAGAATAAAGAATTATTTTAAGGAAAAATACGGCGCATATTTTGCCGAGCCTGCTTTTTCCTCTGATAATGCGGCAGGAACAGCCCTGCTTGCATACGATAAGTTAAAAGATGAACTTTTCCGATAATACGGTTTTGAGCGTTAGGGCGCTTAATGATTTTGTAAAACGAATAGTTGAAGGGAACACTTATCTCGCTTCTGTTAATATAAGGGGTGAGATATCTAATTTCACCAATCACTATAAAAGCGGACATTTTTACTTTTCTATAAAGGATGAAGAAGCACAGGTGCGCTGTGTGATGTTCTCCTCGTATACCTCAAAGCTTACTTTTGTGCCTAAAGACGGAATGAAGGTAACTGCTCACGGCAGGGTCTCGATGTTTGTCCGTGACGGTCAGTTTATATTCTATGTTGATAAGCTTAACGCCGACGGCATAGGCGAGCTGTATCTGAAATATGAGGAAACAAAAAAGAAGCTTACGGCGGAGGGCTTGTTTGATCCTTCGCGTAAAAAGTTAATTCCGCGATATCCCAAGGCGATAGGTGTCATAACATCAGAAACCGGTGCCGCGATACAGGATATCAGAAATATATTATCACGCAGATATCCGATAGCCAAAATGATACTTTATCCCAGCCTTGTGCAGGGCAAGGGTGCGGAGGATGACCTGTGCAGGGGTGTTGAATATTTTTCAAAAAATACCCTTGTTGACACGATAATTATCGGTCGCGGCGGAGGATCTATAGAAGATCTTTGGTCTTTTAATTCCGAAAAACTGGCAAGAAAGATATATGAATGTCCTGTTCCCGTTATTTCGGCGGTAGGACATGAGACTGATTTTACCATATGCGATTTTGTAAGTGACCTTCGTGCGCCTACTCCCTCAGCTGCCGCTGAGCTTGCCGTACCTGATGTAAGGGACCTTAAGCGACAGTTAGGTAATGTAGTAAGAAAGTTGGAAAACACCCTGTCTCTTCGTATATCTTCGTATCGGCTTGCGGTCGAAAAGTGCTCTAAAAACAGAGTATTACAATCGCCCTTGAATCTCGTGGATGACAAACGCTTATACACCGAGCGCTTAAGGGAAAGACTGTGCGTAAATATGCAGCGTATCATTGATAACCGCATGAAAAAGATCTCCAATGCAGAGATCGAGCTGTACGGTGATATCAGGTATATTTACGAAAAGAGAAGAACAGATTATGTAAGACTAACCGCTAAATTGGAAGCACTGAATCCTATGTCTGTGATCTCAAGAGGCTACAGCGCTGTTTTTGACGAAGACGGTGTGCTTGTTAAATCAATAGATAATGTCAAGATCGGTGATAGATTAAACTTGAACGTCAGCGACGGAGTTATTGTCGCCGAAGCTGTAGAAAAGAAGGAGAATTATAATGACTGAGAATAAAAAGAGCTTTGAGGAAAACCTCAAGCGTCTTGAAGAAATAGTAAGAGCTCTAGAATCCTCGGATGCTGAGCTTGACAAGTCTCTGGCTCTCTTCGAGGAGGGAACTGCACTTGTGCGTTCCTGTACCAAAGAGCTTGACGAGGCTCAGATGAAGATAACCGTTTTGACCAAGGAGCAGACAAATGAGTGAACTTAAAGCGAAAATTAATGACGATGCGGCTCTTATGGAGCGTACACTTGAAAGGTATTTTTCTATAAATGACGATAAATATCCTATCCTCTTTGATGCAATGCGTTACGGCGTTCTTGATGGCGGCAAGCGTGTAAGACCTTTTCTTGCCATTGAGTTTTGCAGGCTGTGGGGTGGTGATACCGAGGCTGTCCTGCCTTTTGCGGTAGCGATCGAGTGTATTCATTCTTATTCCTTGGTGCATGACGATCTGCCTTGTATGGATAACGATACCCTGCGCCGCGGCAAGCCCACCAACCACGTTAAATTCGGAGAGGCAAACGCTCTTCTTTGCGGTGATGCGCTTTTGACATATGCTTTTGAGGTTGCGTCCTCCAACAAGCTTGTATCTGCTGAAAACACGGTCAAAGCTGTCAATCTTCTTGCAAATATGGCAGGTCCCAT
>JAFQHD010000146.1 GCA_017398145.1 Clostridia bacterium | reverse complement strand
TGTTTCGACATCTGCTACCAGCACCCCCTGTACTAAATATCTGCGGTTGGTATAGGTATAATACGAGGTACAGGTGCTTAAGGTTATGATCTTATCATCCGCCGTAAGCTCCACGCCCTCTCTGATGGTACGCACCATGGTAGGCGGATCAAGACAGCTATCAAGATATGCAAGATACTCCTCGTCATCCGAATAGTTACACAGGGTCAGAACGTGACGGTTATCCGTCTCGTATGCGGCAAAGATATCATATACCAGCACGTGACCGGGTATGGTTATATAGACATACCTGTTCTTCTCAAAGAACTCGGGGTCCTTATAATTATGGAGACTTCCGAAAAAAGTTCCGTCTAACATATAATGACCGTAAAGCACGGTGTTTCGGTCGCTGAAATCGGGATAGTTAAAATACTGTGTGAATATACAGCCCGATACGCTGTAATCTCCCGTATAGCTTCTGCGCTCATAGTAAAGATCGCTTGCCTGACTCTGGAGCACGGGATAATCTATGGGAGTACCGGGTATCTTTATCCATGCGTGGATGTCGGGATTGATATTATACATATCGGCGAAATTTACGTCGTATTTTACATCTATTTCAGAGGGAAGCTCACCTGTGATTATAGGTATCTCCGGCTCGGGCTCTGTTACCTCAGCCGTTATCTCTCCTGTATCCGTGGGCAGAGTCACCACATCCTCGGTGTCCTTGGGTCGTTTTATATCTGCTATATCGCCCTCACAGCCGCGCAGACTGAGAAAAAACAGCACGGCACAAGCGAGAGCTATAAGCAGGAACAGAGCACCCACGACTCGCCATATTACTTTTTTTGAAGAATCTTTCATAACATCCTCATCAAATGATAAAACCTACCCCAATGAGAGGTAGGTCTTAAAATAATTGCTTGTTAATTACTTGCCGCCTGATTACTTGCCGCCTAATTACTTGCCGCTCTTCTTGAAGGAGTAGCCTGCAGCTGCCATAGAACCAACGAAAGCAACAGCCATCATAACAGGAGCAACGCCTGTGGAAGGAGACTGGTTGTTGGGACCGGGTGTAGGCTTAACTACGGTCTGAGTCTTCATAACAGCCTGAGCCTTAACGTCGGTCTTAGGTCTGATGGTGACAACCTTGTCGGTAAGCTTACCGGAAACGAGATCGTACTCGCCCTTGATCTCCCACTTAACGAAGTCATAGCCCTTTGAAGGGTTGATGGTAATGGTGATGGTGCCGTCACCGTTGTCCTTCTCGGTGATCTCGCCGCCATTTTCGGGAATGATCTCGGTGTCAACGCCGGGCTTGGGCTCGGGGCTTATCTCAGCAGACATAGGAATTGCAATAGCGAACATCATTGCAACTACTAAAAGCATAGCAAAAATCTTTTTCATTATAGTAACCTCTCTATACATTATTTCAAAATACTGTTAACATTATAGCACCATACAATTATTTTGTCAATAGGGTAGGCTGCTATTTTTTGTTAAGTTTATCGAATATCATAAACATTCTTGCAGTCTGAGCTCTGGTGGCGTTTCCTCTGGGAGCGAGGGTGTCCTTGGTCATACCCGATATGATTCCCTGATCCACCGCCCAGCATACCTGCTCGTATGCCCAAGAGGATACTTTTGCCGAATCCTTGAAGCCGCCGAGCTCTGCCCTGCCCTTCACGTCCATGCCTATATCCTCTGCATAAACATAGAAGAGTCTGGCAAGCTGCTCACGGGTAATATTCTGACGAAGTCCGAAGCGGTCGGTTGCAACACCCTTGACATAGCCCTCGGATACACCCCAGGCCACGGCACCGCTGTACCACTGTCCGATGCGTACATCCTTCATACCGCTGTCAGCAAACTTATAGCTGTCAGCATTTACACCCGCAACATTTGCAAGTATAAGGACAAACTGTTCTCTCGTAAGATAGGAGGCAGGGGAAAACGCGGTAGCGCTGACCCCGTTGATATAGCCTCTTGATGCGCAGTACGCCACCGCATCGGCATACCAAGCGCTGTCAGAGACATCCTTAAATCGGTTGACATAGTCTTCGGGATCCTTGTTATCCTGTTCTCCCGTATATCTCCAGAGCGCATAAAGCACTCCGTCAGCGGTCGGGGTATGATAGCTGAGATATTCTCCGCTGTCGGTATAGCTCTTGGACCAGCCGATAAAATCATAACCTGCTCTTTTCGGTACAGGCAAAGCTATTCGTTCGCCCTTAACGGATATAACGGTGGATGTCGATACGCTTGCGCCGTCGGTCTCAAGCCTTGTTGAGCAGAAGGTTACCGAAACGGACTCGGACAGATTACCTGCCGCATCCTGCGCGGTAAGATAATATATTCCCGGCTCGGAAACATATTCGGTAACGGTCGTGGTATGAGTAGCGGTATAATCATTACCCGATGGCAAAGAATTTCTGCCCCAATAATATCCCGCAATACCGTTATTATCGCTTAATTTGAGCGTAACGGTCTGATATGCCGCAGTATCGTTGGTGTATGTCAGAGATGCAGTAGGCGCCTCTGTATCATAAGGCACTCTTAACTGGTATTTTGACTTGGTGTGAGAAGCAAAATCGGGACGGTTGAAGCGGTCTATGACCAAATATCCCCCGTCATAGGTAAAGCCGTAGATATCCCTTGCCTCTCCCGAGAAGGAGGGCTTGTATATTTCCCTTGATCTTGCGCTTGAGATATCATAAGCATAAACAGCTTTAGTCTTTGAATAGAAGAGGCTCACTCCGTCTGTCGCCATACGGACGAAATTTCCCCTCCAGTAGTTACCCTCGGCGGTGGTCCAGACATCGCTGACCTTCGTAAGAGGAGTTGATGTGCCGAGACGGTTGAGAGTTTCCTTGATGTTGTCTATATAATAGACTTCACCGTTGACAAGACAGAACTGAGCCCTTGAATTTTTCCAATAATAGTTATCGTAGGTAGTGTCGGACGGAGAGGTATCGTAGTCGTTAAAATTATGCTCCGCCTTTTTAAGAGCGGCGGTGGAGAGCAGAAAATAATCGTGGTATACTCTGCCCGTAACATCCTGTACGGGGTCGTCAAAGGTAACGTCAACATGGTACTTCTTGCCGTTCAGTATAACTATATTCCAGTCGTGATGCATATCCTCGGAGGAGCAGATATAGCTGTCTATACCAACCTCTTTGAGAAGATACATATATGCGTAAGCATACCCCTGACAGCTTGCCACGCCGTCCACCAGAGCTCCGTACATCTCCTGGCTCTCGTTTGAGATATTGCCCGCACTAACACCCGCAAGGTCGTACTCACAGTCGGCTATTATACGGTCGTGAAGTATAAGAGCCTTCGTAACATCGGTCAGAGACTTATTGTTTACAAGGTCAGCCGTCATTTTCTTTGCCGCGCTGACACAGTCATCATACATCCGCTGATACGTGGCGGCATCGTAATGATAGGTGAAATAAAGATAATCTATAATACCGTTTGAGCCTGACAGACCTATGCCGTTAACATGGAAGAGCACAGGGGTACCGTGCCAGACGAGCTTCTGTATGGCTATACCGTCCTCGGTGGTGTACGGAATACCGAATTCGGATACATCCACGCGCTTGGGACAGTCCTTCATGCTTTCCTCAAGATATGAGATAAGCCCCTCTGTATCTATGCTGACGCTGAAGGAATAGCCTCTGTCATCCGTCTTTGCGGACAGGGTCACGCCCATTATAAAGACAAGCACGCACAGCGTAGCCGTAACAAATATATATGCAGTTGTCTTCTTAAACAGCGACATACTATCTCTCCTTCTGTAGTCCTACTCATTCATTATATATTATACCAAAACTCCAAAAAATTTACAAGAGTTTTGTTTAAAATGAGCACTTTTAACAAAAAAAGAGGATTTTCTGCCCTTTCAGCATAAAATCCTCTTTAAATTTTAGTCAATTTGCATCATCAACATTTGCGCCGCAGCACTTCTTGTACTTCTTGCCGCTGCCACAGGGGCAAGGGTCGTTACGACCCACCTTGTCAGCCGCCTTCTTGACAACGGGCTTCTTCTTTACGGTGCCGTCGCCTGCGCCCACAAAGCCCTCGCCTGTTACCTTGGCTGCCGCCTCGCGCTTGATCTCCTCACGGGGACGCACGGATAAAACGGCTCTGACAGTCTCATTACGGATGGTTGCGATCATCTCGTCAAACATATCCGCACCCTCAAGACGGTACATGGATATGGGGTCACGCTGTGCATAGGCGTGAAGACCGATGCTGCCCTTGAGCTCGTCCATGGCATCAAGCTGATCCATCCAGTTGATATCTACGCGGCGAAGCAGGATAACACGCTCTATCTCACGCATCTGCTCCGAACCAAACAGCTCTTCCTTCTCGGCATAGAGCTCCATAGCGTTATTATAAAGCTTCTCGGTAAGCTCCTCGGCATCCAAGCTCTTAAGCTCCTCCTCGGAGTAATCAAGCTCGCCCTCCTCAAGGAAGAGTCCGCCGAAGGACTGCTTGATGGGCTCAAGATTCCATACGCCCTCTTCGTCATCAGGATGAGGAGCACAGTCTCCTACAACCGCCTCAATGACGTCTCTTATCATCTTGGTGATACGTTCCTTTAAGTCAGCTCCGTTAAGAACGTCGTCACGCTGAGCGTAGATGACCTTACGCTGCTGGTTCATAACGTCGTCGTAGCTCAAGACGTGCTTACGTCTTTCAAAGTTGTTGCCTTCAAGCTGCTTCTGAGCGTTTTCTATAGAGTTTGAAAGAATACCTGCCTGTATGGGCTGATCGTCGGGAAGACCTATACGCTCAACGGCATTAAACACTCTCTCGCTTCCGAAGAGTCTCATAAGATCATCCTGAAGTGAGAGGTAGAAACGGGATTCGCCGGGGTCACCCTGTCTGCCCGCACGACCTCTGAGCTGGTTGTCGATACGGCGGCTTTCGTGTCTCTCCGTACCTACTATAAACAGACCGCCTGCCTCGCAGACCTTCTTTGCCTCGGGAGCTATCTCTTCTTTATATTTCTTGAATAATTCCTTATATACTACTCTTGCCGCAAGGACCTCCTCGGATACATCGGTAGAGGAGCCTACCGCCGCACCGATGATATCCTCCTCATAGCCCTGCTTACGCATTTCCTGCTTTGCCATAAACTCAGGATTACCGCCAAGCATGATGTCGGTACCACGACCCGCCATATTGGTGGATATGGTAACGGTGCCCAGTTTACCTGCACAGGCTACGATCTCGGCTTCCTTTTCGTTGTTCTTGGCGTTAAGAACGGTATGCTCGATGCCCTCACGCTTGAGAAGTCTCGATATCTCCTCCGACTTATCAATAGAAACGGTACATACAAGCACAGGCTGACCCTTGTCGTGGCAAGCCTTGACCTGACGGACT
>JAFQHD010000002.1 GCA_017398145.1 Clostridia bacterium | reverse complement strand
CCGAGTCTACAGCCTGCGTATTTGACAAGGTGCTTTGCGATATCGGTGACGAGCAGAGTATCGAGCAGTCGCTTTCCACCTTCTCGGCTCATATGGTCAACACCGTTGAGATAATCAAGCAGGCAGGAAAGGGAAGCCTTGTGCTCTTTGACGAGCTGGGAGCAGGTACCGACCCTGTAGAGGGTGCGGCTCTGGCAGTATCCATACTTGAAAAGATAAGAGAAAAGGGTGCACTTTGTGCGGCAACAACACATTATGCCGAGCTTAAGGTATATGCCCTTGATACCGAGGGTGTATGTAATGCATCCTGTGAATTTGATATAGAGACCCTTCGTCCCACATACCGACTTATAACAGGTACACCCGGTAAGTCCAACGCCTTTGCCATTTCCCGCAAGTTAGGTTTGCCCGAGGAGATAATCGACAGAGCCGGAAGCTATGTGGCGAGTGATAACAAGCGATTTGAGATAGTTATCGAAAAGCTTGAGGCTACCCGTATCGAGATGGAACGGGAAAGAGACAAGGCAAGAAGCCTTAAGAACGAATATGAGCATTTCAAACGTAATGCCGAGAAGAAGATGCGTGCCCGCCTTGAAGAAAGTGAAAGGCAGATAGAGAAGGCAGAGGCTAAGGCTCAGGCTATGATAGCTTCGGCAAGAGCATCAAGCGACTTTGTATTCCGCGAGCTTGAAAAGGTTAAGAAGCAGCGGGACAGTGAACGTTTAGCTCAGGGACTTGAGGAGGCGAGAGCCAACATCCGAAAGAACCTCCGTGATGCAGACGACAGAGCAAACCCCGTAATAGAAAGAGCAAACGAGGGATATAAGCTTCCCCGAAAGCTCAAGAAGGGAGACCTTGTCCGTATCGTCAATATCGACCGTGAGGGTGTGGTTGCCGAGGAGCCCAAGGGTGACGGCAACATATCGGTCCGTATCGGTCAGATGATAACCAAGACCAAGGAAAAGAACCTTATTCTGGTAGGTGACGGGGCAATTTCGGTCACCACCAAGGATAACAAAAAGGTCACTACAGGCAGCTTTGCAAAGACCGTATCCAGCAGCTTCAAGCCGGAATTGGATCTTCGCGGTATGAACGGCGAGGATGCTTGGTATATGGTCGACAAGTATCTTGACGACGCCTTATTATCGGGTGTCAAGATAGTGACCCTTATCCACGGCAAGGGAACGGGTAAGCTCAAGGCTGCTCTAAAGCCCTTACTGAAAAAGGACCGTCGCATTGCCACCTTCCGTGAAGGAATGTACGGCGAGGGTGACGGCGGTGTAACTATAGTAGAACTTAAATAAACGAGGATATAAACATGGAAAAGATGAAATTCGGTGTACAGATATATACCATCCGTGATTACCTGACCACCACCCCTCTCTTTGAGAGATCCATCCATAAGATAGCCGATATGGGTTATAAGTATTTTCAGCTCTCCGGCGAGGGCGAGGGTGTTACCAATCCCAAGAGACTTCGTGAACTTATGGACGAAACAGGCCTTGTATGCGGTCTTACCCACTGGGATGACAAGGAGATCGTAGGCAACACCGAGAAGTGTATCGAGGATCACGATATTATGGGTGTCAACGGTATCGGTATCGGCGGTATGCCCGGTGAGTTCCGTAACTACGAGGGTTACAGCCGCTTTATAGAGAAGTATTCTCCTGCGGTTGAGAAGATCGCCAAGGCAGGCAAGAGCTTCTGCTATCATAATCATTGGTTTGAGTTTGAGCGCTTTGAAAACGGCAAGACAGGTCTTGAGATGCTTATCGAGGGTATGCCCGAGGGCTTCAAGCTGACTTTTGATACGGCATGGGCGCAGATAGCAGGTATAGATTGTGCGGCATTTATCCGTAAGTACAAAGACAAGATTTTTGCTACTCACTTCAAGGATCTTACCGTTGTTGACAACAATCTTCAGGTTACAGAGCTTCTTACAGGTAATATAAACTTCGACGCCATCGTTGAGGCATGTAAAGAGGCAGGTATCGAGTGGAACTTTGTTGAGCAGGACACTGTCCGCCGTTACAACCTCTATGATTCCATCAAGGTCAGCCTTGATAACATTATGGGCAGATACGGCGATTACTTCTTGCAATAAGGAATAAAGTATGATAGAATTTAAGCTGAGCGCATTCGCGGACGAGTACAGCCCTGAGATAGACAAGCAGATAGAGTGGCTTACCTCTAACGGTGTAGGACTTCTTGAGATAAGAGGAGTTGACGGTACACCTATTGCTGATATCTCTCTTGATAAGGCAAGAGAGGTCAAGTGTAAGCTCGATAAGGCAGGACTTGGCATCTCGGCTATCGGATCGCCCGCAGGCAAGATAAATATAAAAGATGATTTTGACGCACATCTTGTGCAGTTCAGACATCTTATAGACATCGCACATATCCTTGAGGCTAAGAGAATGCGTATCTTCAGCTTCTTTATGCCCGAGGGAGAAGACCCCGCCATCTACCGTGACGAGGTGGTAAGACGACTTAATATTATGTGCGATATAGCGCAGAAAGAGGAAATAACCCTCTGTCACGAAAACGAAAAGCAGATCTACGGCGAAACGCCCGAACGCTGCCGTGAGCTTTACGAGGCAACGGGCGGCAGGATGAAATGCGTTTTTGACCACGCAAACTTTATTGCCTGCGATATAGAGCCTTATCCTCGCGCATACTCTATTCTCAAGGACACCCTTTGTTATATGCATATAAAGGATGCAAACCTTGATAAGGAAATGGTAGTAGCAGGTGAGGGAATAGGAAGAATCCCCGAAACCCTTGCTTCTGTCAAAAAGGATTTTGACGGTGAGTTTATTCTTACCCTTGAACCACATCTTCTTGAATTTGACGGACTTAAGGGTCTGGAGAGCGAGGGTCATACCTCAAACGTAGGTAACAAATACAAAAACACAGACGAGGCGTTTGGTGCGGCCTTGGCAGCCCTTAAGGCTGCAATGAATTGACGGCAAAGCCGTCATGAATTGATGCATTGCATCATGAATTGGCTTCGCCATGAATTGCATAGCGATGTTATGCATTAAGGAAACTTTTCGATAAATCGAAAAGATATTTAATTAAAATGATTTTCGCCATAGCGAAAATCTACATTAATGACAACGAAGTTGTCAATTCATGCACCGAAGGTGCAATTCATGAGCCGAAAGGCTCAATTTATGAACCCATAGGGTTCAATTCATTTTCAACAAAACAAAAATTAAAACATATAAACTAAAAATTTAGGGGGACTTAACAATGGCAGATTTCAAAATGTTAGCCATAGACCTTGGTGCTTCCAGCGGTAGAGGTATCGTAGGTCGCTTTGACGGTCAGAAACTTTCTCTTGAAGAGAACCACCGTTTTGACAACGATCCCGTAATTGCGGCAGGAACCTTCTACTGGGATATTCTTCGCATATTCTTCGAGATCAAAAATTCCATCCGTAAGTGTGCTCTGTCCGCCGATAAGGACATCGCCTCTATCGGTATCGATACCTGGGGCGTTGACTTCGGTCTTCTTGACAAAGAGGGCAAGCTTATGGGTAATTCCGTTCACTACCGTGACGCACGTACCATGGACTTTGAGAACTGGGCTTTTGACAAGCTTTCAAAGGAGCAGATCTTCGAAAAGACCGGTATCGCACACGTAAACTTCAACAGCGTATTCCAGCTTATGTCTGCACTTCGCACCAATCCCAAGGCTTTTGATGCGGCGGACAAGCTTCTCTTCATCCCCGACCTTCTCAACTACTTCCTTACAGGTCAGGCTAAGACAGAGTACACCGTAGCCTCTACAGGCGGTCTTCTTGACGTTAAGACCAGAAACTGGGCTATGGATATGATCGCAGAGCTGGGTATTCCTACCGGTATGTTTACAGAAATAGCACAGCCCGGTACCGTTCTCGGCAAGCTTCTTCCTCAGATCAGCGAGGATACAGGTATCTATGATGCAAACGTTGTTCACGTTGCAGCTCATGATACTGCAAGTGCAGTCGTATCCGTTCCCGCAAAGGGCGAGGACTTCATCTACATAAGCTCGGGTACATG
>JAFQHD010000145.1 GCA_017398145.1 Clostridia bacterium | reverse complement strand
TGTGCATATCTTATCATAACAAGTCCGTCAAGCTCGGAAAATGATATCTTGTCGTTATCCTGCACTACCGTAGGTGTTTTCTTCTGTACGTTATAATGGAATACCTTGATATATCCGTTGTTATATTCAACTATTATAGTGACGATACCTTCATCACGGTACTGGAGCATATAGGATTCGGCATCCTTGATCACCGCTTTGTTTGAGAAGTTGCGGGCTCCCTCGGCACGCTTTGTGTCGCCGGGGGTATAATACTCGCCGTAGGCGGTACGGATAACCTTGATATCCGGAATATTCTTAACCGTTACCTGTAAGCCGTTGGTTACAAATACAGGCTCGTCTACAGTCAGAATTTCGTGGAATATATATTCGCTTCCGTCATTGTATCTTACGAGAACCGTATGAACTCCCGGCTCTGAAACAGTATAGGTATAGCTATGCTTACCTGCCATCTTCGTATCGGTAACACGGACGATATATCCGTTATTTTTTATTTCGTTATAGCTTGAATACTCTCCCTTGGCTATAAAGAAATCCTTTGCATCATAAAGTCCGTCTACGGTTATCTTTATCCCGTAAGCCGTTACCTTGGGGACGAAATTGGTTATATCAATAGTTTTGATATAATTCGTTCCGTCCTGCATACGGATCCAGAAGCTGTATACACCGCCGTCGGGCATTTCATAAGTAAATACGCCGTCTGCGGTATTTTTAATAACCACCGCATTGGACAGGGCAACGTTACCCTCGGCATTTCTTATTTCGGTCGTGGTGCTGTATTCACCGAGGACAAATCTGATGTCCTTGATGCCGGCAGCTTCGGTTATTCTTACGGTATAGTTATCTACCGTTACAGCAGGTTCTGCTGCGGCAAACGAATTGAAAGCCATTATGCACATTAAGGTACACAATGCCGTAACAAAACATAAAACAGGAATAATACGCTTCATATTATTTCCCCTCCGTAGGAAGTATAGTTCCTATATTATACAGTCAAACTTCCTATTTGTCAATAAAAATAGGAAGTTTGGTTCCTGTGGGGAAATAAAAAGAAGCATTTTGACCGTTAAGGTCAAAATGCCTCATTAATTCTGCATTCTGCATTCTGCACTCTGCATTATTCTGTGGTGTAATTATCAAAGTAACCCTGAATAAACACGATAGGTGTACCCTTGTCACCCGAACCTGAGGTCAGGTCGCAGAGAGAACCGATAAGGTCGGTGAGCTGACGGGGGGTCGTACCCTCGGAATCCATCTTACCAACCAGGTTGCCGTCCTTCTCAACTATTCTTTCCTTGATAGCTTCCTTGAGAGCGTCACCGGAGAGATAGGAGAAATCGTTGTCTGCAAGATACTTGAGCTTAAGCTCGTTGGGTGTACCCTCAAGACCTGAGGTGTAAGCAGGTGAAACGATGGGGTCAGCAAGCTCCCATATCTTACCTACGGGATCCTTGAATGCGCCGTCACCGTATACCATAACCTCAATTTTCTTGCCTGTAGCCTTGAGAAGCTTTTCCTGGATAGCGTCAACCACGGGCTGACAGTCGCGGGGGAAGAGCTTTACCTGATCCTCGGTAGCCTTATTGGAGCCAAGGAGACCGTAGTCAGCGTTGTAGCCGCTGCCGTCAACAGACTCGGTCATAATGTCGTCAAGACCGAGAATGATCTCGCCGCCGTTACCCTTGAGAATTCTCTTGGTGCGGGCTCTGGTGTGGATATCACAGCAGAGAACATTCTTTGTATAATTTAAGATAGCCTTAGGGTTGTTTGCAAAAATTATCTCACAGTCTGCACCGCAGTCACGGATAAGACCTTCGTAATATTCAACATAGTCAACACCTGTGAAGCGATGCTTTTCGTAGCCGAAGAGCTCACGGTATGTCTTAAGATCGAGAACGTCCTTGTAGGGGTCAACACCCTTTTCGTCCATCATATCCACGGATATAAGGTGGTTACCTACCTCGTCGGAGGGGTAGGAGAGCATAAGAACGATCTTCTTTGCGCCCATAGCGATACCGCGAAGGCAGATAGCGAATCTGTTACGGCTGAGTATGGGAAGGATAACACCGATGGTAGCATCCTCGCCGAATTTAGCCTTTACGTCCTTTGCAATATTGTCAACAGTAGCATAGTTGCCTTGAGCTCTTGCAACTATAGCCTCTGTCATTGCAACTATATCACGGTCATTGAACTTAAAGCCTGCGTCCTCGGAGGCCTCAAGTACGGAATTGGTAACGATCTCAACTATATCGTCGCCCTGTCTGATGATGGGTGCGCGAACACCTCTGGAAACTGTACCGATAGTACGTGCCATTTCTACATCTCCTTTTGAAGAGCATTGCTCTTCGGTTAAAATTGTGTTATCTCAAACAACAATGCATTATATCACTATTCTGTGCATTTTTCAATATTTTTTGCGAAAAAAATCACAATATGAAAAAAATTTAATTTTTTGAAATATTTTCAAAAACCGTTGACAAATTGTCTACGGTTGTGTATAATGAAAGTGTAAACAAAATGTCTACACTTTTAAGGAGCGGAATTATGATAAAAGAAAGATTAGCGGATGCGGAGCTCGACATAATGAAAGTGCTCTGGAATTCGGACGAAGCTATGAAGGCAAGCGAGATAACGAAAAGCCTGACCAAAAAGAGAGGCTGGACCCGTCAGACGGTACACGTGCTTCTCTCGAGACTCGAAAATAAGGGCTTTGTTAAGGCTGACCGCAGCGGCTACTATCATCTTTTCTCGGCAGCCGTTGAGGAAAGCGAATACCTTGCGGGAGCATCAAGCCGTATAGCAAAGAAGGCAGGAAGCTCTGTACATTCTTTGCTTGCGTCACTTATCGAGGCAGACGAGCTTACGGAGGAGGATATAATATCAATTTCCGATATGCTCAACGCCAAGCGCAGAGAGATAGAGGGAAAATAAGATGTTGGATTTTTTAGTTACTTTCGGGGTTATGACTCTTGTAATGTCGATGGTGATTACGCTTTTATTGTTATTGCAAAAGCCCATAAAGAAAAGATTTACCCCTTTGAGCAGATATATTATCTGGGCTGTGATAGTCATAAGGCTTTGTATTCCTGTAGGCGCAGGACTTTTTCCCGAGCTTTTCACCGTTACCGTGACAGAGCAGCCCGAGCCCCTTATCATAACCGAGGATTATCAGGACAAGGTACTATCGGAGCTCGTGCTCGAGGGAAGAACCGAATATATACCGCCCTCGGTTGAAGCTTACGTAGAAGAAAACCCCGAGCTTCATGAGGAAAACAAAAGCTTTGAGCTTACAAGAGAAGATGTGCTGTCCGCTGTATTCACATTATGGATATCGGGTGCGGTTATCTTTGTAACGGTTACGCTGATCCGTTATTTTATAAGCATATCAAGACTCCGCAGAGGTCTTGGGACTCCCGACGCCGAGCTAATGAGCGTTTATGATTCGGTATGCGAGAAGATGGGCATCAGAAGAAAACCGAAGCTTTATATCAGCTCTCGTGCTGCCTCCCCTATGGTGTACGGCTTTCTTCGTACAAGGGTGCTTCTGCCCGATATGGAGATAGCCCCCGAAAACCTTGAGCATATTATTATGCACGAGCTTGTTCATTACAAAAGAGGAGATCTTTACTTCAAGCTTGCGGCTATGCTTGCCAACGCTCTGCATTGGTTCAATCCCTTGGTGTATATAGCTTGCCGAAGAATGTCCGACGAGGCTGAGCTTTCCTGCGACGCCGCTGTTCTCAGTAAGACCGACCTTACGGGCAGACTTGATTACGGCAACTCCATGCTTGAGATAGTAAAGCATTGCAAGGTTGCTCCCGAGCTTACCACCGGATTTAATCCCAAGAAAAAAGCGGTCAAGGAAAGATTTGAAAATATAATAGATACCTCAAAGCGTAAAAAGGCGGTAGCCATACTTATAGCCGTGATTGTTGTTGCTTTTGTGTGTACGGGCATCATCGGATGTACCACCAAATATAAAAGCGGAGTGGTACAGGGTCTTGATGACGTAACGGTAGAACAGCAGGAAGAAACGCCTCAAACGCAGGAAACAGACTATAACCTTTTAGAGGAACAAAGACATAAAGAGGGAATATTCCACGTTCACGCAGATCAATGGCGAGGTGAGTCCGAGGATTGGAGATTCTACTATGACTTTGATGCCGAAGCTCTTGTGCTTGAGCACAGCGACGGCAGACGTTTTGCTTACGGTAATGCGGCAGAGGGAGTATGCGGCATATCCCCTGTTTATAATCATGCAGATTCTCTGTATGCCCGCGGATACGTAATGAACGAAAAAGAGGGAGTTCTTTTCTACCAAACTAAGGATGAGAAAAATATGCTTCCCCGCATTAACGCCATGGTTATAGATCTGACCGACGGAGATCTGCTGGGAAGCGTCTCGTACGGTACCATGGACATTTTGTCTGCCAACGGTATTACCGAGGATATGCTGAAGCCTTATAGAATGGCGGCTGAGTTTATAGGGGACAGGTGTTATTTTGGCAACAACTACTATACCTTGTATAACGACAGCTGTGACAGCATCCCTCTGTATACGTCGGTGACTACCACCTACGGTGATATATCCTGTGTGACCGAGTTTGACAGGCAGAGCCGAGAGCTGTCAGAAATCAAGGCGAGCGAATCGACCTTCGTTGACACCAAATATTGTAACGATATTTCCAAAGCCCACCGCCTGACAAACAGCGGCGGTGAAAAGGCAGCTGAGGAGGAGATAGAGCTTCTCGCTGATTTTCTTGAAGGCGACACCGCTTCTCTTGAAGCAAAGGCGGGGTACCAAAAGGGTCTGCTTGATATATACAGTACCCTTGAATTCGGAGAATATCTTATAGAGGTATCAGATTACGGTGCGGTTCTTTATGTGGATATAATTAAAAGCGGAATAGACGGTATCGAGCCGGGTATACACAGGTTTGCCTGCGGTATAATGAGAAATCTCGAGGGACAGAGGTATATATACCACATATGTGAGCATGGGTCGGTTACTACCGATGATTACGGCAACATCGGGTTAATTACGGGACTTATGAATTTTTCTCACCGCATAGACGTACCCTACGGAGATAACTATAAGGATTCTGACCTCTGGAGTGTATTGAGCTTGCTCTATTACGAGTTCAGGGTATACAGTCCCGAGGATATGACCGATAAGGCAAAAGAGGTATTTGGCATAGAGCTTGACCTGAGCTCATATACAAGCGAAAGCATCAAAGAGGGAGTCCAGAATTTCGGATATAAGAAATCCAAGACCTACCTTTACAGAGAGCTTGAGCTTGCCGATGATCATATAACCCTTGTCTTTTATGCCGATTATGGGTGTACCGTACCTGCATTCAAGATGAAATATCCCATAAGAACACAGCCCTCTGAAAACCCAAATGTTTTAATAAGGGATATGTTCTTTGACGGTCCGTCAATTAAATACGACGAAACCGGAAAGGAAGCGATCAGCTATTAAGGAGGCGATATAATGCTTAATTTCTTAATAACCTTAGGCGGCATCAGCCTTGCAATGTCGGTGGTAATTATACTGATGTTAGCATTGCGTAAGCCTATAAAGAAACGCTTTGCCGCTTTGGGCAGATATATCATCTGGTCGGTTATAATCATAAGATTATGCCTGCCCGTAAGCCTTGATATTCTGCCCAAGCTCATAACTCTGCCCTCGGTAATGCCCGAGGAAGAGGCGGTGATCTACGAGCCTGTCACTCCCGAGGTGATTCCCGAGGTAGTGACACCCTCCGAACCCTCCTCGGAGGTAGTAAACGAGCCTGTATTTAATAATACTGAAAAGGAAATACATACACCCGTAACACCCACACCCGTTACCGAGAAGCTCGCCTTCGAGATAACGACAGAGCATATAATAATAGCTCTGTTTACTGTCTGGGCTGTAGGAGCAGTCACCTTTGTGACGGTTACCCTCGTGCGTTACAGGATAAACGCTAAGAGGCTTGACAAGGCTCTTAGTATCCCGGCACCGGAGCTTTGGAGCATCTACGACACGGTATGCCGTGAGCTTGGTATCAAAAAAGCACCGCCCCTCTATATGGGCAGAGCAGACGTGTCCCCTATGGTCTACGGGTTTTTCAACCCCAAGGTGATACTGCCCTCGGTTGATATGTCGGCGCAGACTGTGACATATATACTTCGTCACGAGCTTACCCACTATAAGCGGGGAGACCTCTGGTTCAAGCTTTTGGCTATGCTTGCAAACGCTCTTCATTGGTTTAACCCCTTGGCATATGCCGCCTGCGGTATGATGTCAGCCGAGGCAGAGCTGTCCTGTGACGAATCAGCCCTTCGTAAGACCGACCTTATGGGACGTTTGGGCTACGGAAATTCTATGCTTGAGATAGTCAAGCTCTGCCGTCACGCACCTAAGCTCACCACAGGCTTCAGCCCAAAGAAAAGGGCTGTCAAAGAGAGGTTTGAGAATATGATAAACACTACCAAAAAGAAAAAAGGCTACTGGATAGTAGCACTGATAGTTGCGGCAGCGCTTATCTGTACCTCCTTGATAGGATGTGCTTCTTCAAGCTCTGACTTTGACATAACGCCTCTTGATACAGAGAATAAGACTTGGGAAGAGATAAAGCAAACGAGATATGATACGGGAAATTTCACGGTATCCTGTTTCGATAAAGAGGAGAACGGGAACTGGAAATTTGAACGTCAGAAAAACAAGCTTGTTCTGACCAACAAGGACGGAAGAAGCTATAAATACAGTAAGGCGATGGCAAACAGGCTTGGTACGGAGTACGTATATAATCACGAGGCTCCGACATATATTCCGCACGCCTATATTGCGGATGATACAGGAATAATGATCTTCTCTGCCTCCGAGCCCGAGAGCTGCGGCAGAGTATGTATGATCTTTATGGATCTGAACAGCGGCAAGGTGATCAACTCCTGTACCTATACGGGAGAAGATATATTGTCCTTACATTCTATGACAGAGGATGATCTCTGCCAGTATAACAAATGGTACGGAGAGGATTGGACCTACCATGTTACGGCAACCGTATCCAAGGGCAGGGATGCAGAGGATTACGATGAAAAGGGCCGTATTGCAATAGAGCTGCGCATAGTTGCAAGAGACGGTATGGTATCATGTTCTTCCTATTATGATACTAACAGCAACAGCTTCGGTGATATTGTCAAGGAATATTGCGAAATCGAAAAAGGAAGGTACACTTCCGATATCGAAAGATTGAGCAATCTTGAAAACGTTCCCGAAGGAGCCTACGAATGTATCAATGCTTTTCTGCAAAAGGATACAAAGACTCTTGAAGCTATGGCGGGATACCCCGAAGGACTTTTAGAGGATTATAAGGATTTTGAATTTGGTGACTATATAATTTCCTTAAGTGACAGCGGTCTTGCAAGTCTTCTTATAGAAATCGAGGAGAGCCCTGTTTATTGGATAGAAACGGGTAAACATTCCTTTACGTATATTAATAATAACGGAATACGGTATATGATCAACAGCGGCACCTCGGCTCCGGAAGAACCCGTTGAGTACGAGTGGCCTGTAAATCGTACAATAAGTATTGTTGATAGATGGATAACCTATGCCAATGAACCGCTGATACCCTACGGAGAGCAGTACAACGAGAAATATTATGCAGGCGTTATGTATATTCTTAACAGCGAGTATGACGCCTCAACTCTGGATGATTACCGCAGAGAGGCAAAGCGTGCGTTCGGTATTGATATTCTGACAGACGTATATGTGGATGACAGCGCGATACTTGACGAGCTTACAGAGCTTAATCTTTATACCGACAGACACAGCTATGAACCCTATTTTCCCCACTGGGCCATCGATTCGAGTGACAACTATGTTGTTCTGCAGTTTTATGCAGATTACGGAGGTACCGTTCCTGCTTATAAGGTCAGATATAATTTTGCTCTTGACGGCGAGGACGTCGTATTCCGCGGCAGCGAAAAGTTTGATGATACAGGCAGGGATATAAGACAGCTTTACGATATGGAGTACGAAGTAATATCAGACTAAACAAAAGAGGTGAGCATCATCAGAAGAATAATACCACTTATAATACTGTTGGCATTGGTACTGACGATGCTTACCTCCTTTTCGCAGGTGACAACGGAGACCGACAACGGCGGTGTATCGGAAAAACCTCTTACTCCCCTTGACAGGGTAGAGTACGTTCCAAAGGATGCAAAGCTCATAAACGCACCCTACATAAATCAGCTTGAAGCTTACCCAAACGGCTGTGAGGCGGTCAGCACGGTCATGGCTTTACAATACCTCGGAATAGAAATATCGGTAGACGATTTTATAGATAAATATCTCGATATGGGCGACATTCCAAAGCCAAAGAAGAATACGGGACCCGACCCTGACAGGGTATACTGCGGAGACCCACGGTCAAGTAAGGGTTGGGGCTGCAACTCTCCCGTTATAGTCAACGCTCTTAATAAATTCATCAATACCGACGAATATATAATAGAGCATAGCTACGGCAAGTCGCTTTCCGACCTCTGTTATGATTATATCGACCGTGATATTCCTGTTATAGTCTGGGTCACGGTGGGTATGGAGGATTCCTCAAACGAGGAAAATTGGCATAGCTGGATCACGGAGGAGGGAAGGGCGGTAAGCTATAACCGCAAGCTCCATTGTATGCTCCTATGTGGCTACGACGGGGATAACTATTACTTTAACGACCCTATGACGACTGCGCTCAAGGCTTATCCCAAGTCGGAAACGGAGAAGGCTTACGGGGTACTTGGTATGCAGAGCGTGATAATAATGCGGATCCATGACACCCCGTATCTTTGATACGGTTGGTGGAATTATGCAAGGAGTTTGCGGAACGCAAACTGTCGCAATGCGGAATTAAATGTAAAAAAGGGTTGACCATATGAGTCGTACTCTAAAGGACAGTACAACAAGACACGAAAACACCCTTAGTTTTTTAAAAAACTAAGGGTGTTTATAATATTCTCTTTCTTTGTTAGTCAAGCTGTGCTATAATACAACTAACCGATAAATAAGAATTTGTAGAGATGAGAAAATGAAAACATTTTACACAAGTGAACGAGAAATATGGCGTCAATGGCTCGCCGATCACTTTGAAACG
>JAFQHD010000144.1 GCA_017398145.1 Clostridia bacterium | reverse complement strand
AGCGTGCAAGACCGAAATCAATACTCGTATTGATAAAAAAGAAATTACTTCCTGTACTAAAGGGACGGACGCTTATTTCAGACGTGTTGCGAATCTGTATAACGAGGTTCTTGAGGAAACACAGCAGAGTAACGACGTGCTATTCAAGTCTGAGATGCAGAGGAGTAAGAGCTTCGTTCTGCAGCAGGCAACCTTATTTAAGACGGATATGTTCGTTAACTATAATATTCTTCATTCGGGTGCTGCGAGATTGAACGCGACAAGAGCTATGGTTAAAAACGCAAGCACCGATGCCGAAAAAGCAAAAGCGGAACATCTGTACAAGCAGGCGAGAAAGAGCTTTGGGAAAGCAGTAGCATCTCAGCTTATAGGAAATGCGTTGTTGACGTTGTTAACTCTTCTCGGTAACGGTGTGTTCAGGCATAAGCTTGATAAATACCGTGACGAGGAAGGCGAGCTGAGTGCAGAGGGTGTATTATGGGAACTGTTCCAGATTTATCTCGGTACGGCCGCCGAAACTGTTACAGCTCCTGTGAGTGCGTTCTTTGATTGGGCAGGGTATCTTGAAAGCCTTGTTACCGGAGATAAGTTCTATGAGAATGAAGATCTTGTATCGGGTATGGTAAGTGATCTTACCAACGGTACAGGCAAACTTATAGATGCTGTTATATCTATGTGGGATGAAGATACAACCACGGCGGACAAAGCAAAGGGTATGATAGATTCCTTTAAGGATACCGCGGTGGTTGTTCTTGAAGCTATAGGAGTTCCCGCCGGTAATATTGAGGATATAGCAAATGCGGCTTGGTTATACGGTCAGGATTTGTTTACCGATAAAAAGCTTTTTGAAAGTGGTTACGATATATCCAATAAGGAACGTATTGCTAAAGTTTCTGAGTTGATCGAAAAAGGAAAACACCAGGATACAGGTAAGTACGTCTCCGATTGGGTATCGGAAAAAGCCCTTGAACTTGCCGAGAAGGACGGTGTAAGTGACAAGGATCTTGAAAAACACGACTATTTCAAGAACAAGTATACCGATAAAGCGAAAGACTATATCAAAAGTTTGTTCAGGGAAAAGTATAAGGACGAGTATCTTGATGCCGTCGAGAAAAAGGACGTCAAAACGGTAAAGAAAATCAAGGTCATTCTGTATAATACCCGTTTATATGCAGAAAAGGACAAAAGCGGTAATGAGATCAACGATATAGACGCAGTATTTACCGATTGGCGTAAGTCTGCATTTGAAAAAGAATACAAGGATAAATACAAGGATGCTTGCGGTACCGGGGATGAAAAAGAAATGAAGAGGATCGAGGCTGCGGTTCGTGCGAGCGGATTCTATAAGAAACCGAACAAGACCCTTAAAAACTGGCGCGAAGCGGCGGAGGAGATAAAGGATGCAGAGGAGTAGGCTACTCTTACCTCGGTGATTACCCTACCGCGGTAAAAAGCAGTATTGTATAATATGAGCAGAGGGAGCCGCCTTCGGCTCCCTCGTTTCAAGAAAGGAGAACGCAATGTATATATATTTCAGAGCAGAGGGGCAGTCTCTTAAGAGGGTTGATAACGAGAGTGTTGCGGCAAACTCTAAAGGTTTTCTCTTTGCAAAGTTTGATGTAGGGCTTGACTGGGATGGCTTGGCTCTTAAGGCTGTGTTTGAGCAGAATCGTAAAAGTTGGTCGCAGATCCTTGTTGAAGGTATTTGTCTTGTTCCGATTGAAGTGCTTTCGGCGGGAAAGTTCAAGGTGTGGCTTGAGGGTATAGACAGTAATACCGTTGTCCGTGCTACTACTCATAGCATCAAGGTTGAGGTGCTGGACGGTCCGCCTGCAGATAACGAGAACGCGCCGGCACCGACTGCATCAGAAATTGAGCAGCTGATTACTATTGCAAGCAAGGTTAGACAGGATGCCGACAACGGCGTGTTCGACGGTAAGGACGGAGCATCCTTCGAGGTGTTTTCGGATTTAGATTCGCTCAAACAATATCCGACTACTACGACAGCAACGGCGGTACGCTTTGTGTGGGCGGGGGAGGATAAAACCGAATACAGTAACAATATTCTCGGTTCGGTTGTACTTAATAAACACGGTATATATGATGCTGTGATTGTCATTAAAGAAGCAGGGCATAAGTATTTTGAGAACATAACCGAAGTGCTTGAACCTGATATATTGAGTTCCATGCACGTTGGAGAAACGAAGCCCGACAAGGACAACGTGGAGGTATGGGTAGAGGTTACAAAGCATAGCGTTACGACCGAAGCGGGAGAAACAGAGTATATCGAAGGAAATCCTATTAATTATGCCGATGCATTAAGTAAGATCGAGAACGGGGTAGCGGCAAGCTGGGTCAAGGACGGTCAGTACTGGCATCCTACGACTGCCGGACTGTCAAGCACCTCTCACACTATGGTCAGAACAAAGGGAGCAAAGGAGAGCCTCGATGCCGATGAGGTCATAAGAGCAACGGAGGGTGAGATATATCGTATATACGGTTGCTTCGGTGACGGTGTTCCAGCGAATGCATCTACATATTATATGGGTGTGTTTGTCAGAGAGGGTGGAACACAAGCCCGAGGTATAATAAGCACTAATGCTAATGATATTAAGTATTTCCCGTCCGGGGAACTAAACGAAGACTCCTATTTTGATGTACAGGTTCCTTCGGGCAAGGAGGTTACGGCGATGCGTTTGAATGCCTATTGGTCAAGCGCAGAGAAGGCTGCCGAACACGTAAAGGTATATAAATTCAAGGAATATCCTACCGACCCTACGCTTGCTGATCCTACAGATCCGGAAAAGAATTCTTATTTTGAGAAAGAAGTAATAGCAGTAACACCTACGGACGGTGAGAAAACCGTCAGTTCCAATGCGGTTTTGAAATATAAAAATCACAACGGCGAGTATCAGCCTTTACGAAGCGTAGCGGACGAGTTCCGCAAGCTGTACAGATACGGTACGTATAACAAAGTGGAAAAGGTGTTGCCTTATTGGTTCTACGAGCCGTATAATCCGAGTGGTGAACAGATGCCGCTTATAGTTGTGCTCCACGGGTCGTTGACTAAACAGAATTTGAAACCGTCTCTCGGTCTTGGCATCGGTGAAAACCTTGATTTCATGGTGAAGAGTTTTAACGATGCGGAGTTTCCGAGGTGGTTTTATGACGGTGATCTCGGACACCTTCCTGCTTATATAGTGATGCCGCAGACGAGTGGTGACTCCTTCGGTTGGGCATCAAGAGGAGAAGAGATAATCGGTCTTATAAACGATATCAAAGAGGCTTTTAAAAAGAATTATCAAAGCTTGATAAGCGAGGTGTATATCGTAGGCTACAGCTCGGGAGCGACGGGTGCTTGGGAACTGGCGGCTTTATATCCCGATGTTTTCAGCAAGATAGTCGCTGTTGCGGGCGGCTTGCACGGTTGTACCGACAATATTAAGCCTTACGTCATATCAACAAGCGGAGGCGGTCGTGCAGATCTCTCGAACTATTTAGGCGAGGATTATTCTTCGTTGTCTGTAGACGGCACTTTAATGAAATCACGGTATACCACCAAAAGCGGTTATCAGACGGTTGAAGATACCGATGAAGATTCGCTTTCGGGAAAGTTTATTGACGCTCGTATAGAAGACGTTGCCTCTAAACTTAAGGACAAGAAGATATTCGTTCTGATCGGCACGGACGATAAGGAGGTCAACACTTATGTTTCAACATCGCTCTATAAGAAAATCACAGAAGTAGAGTATAGCGGAGAAACAGGGCAAAGCCACTCGTCGATTCTTAAGGTTGCGAAAAGTAAAATTGATGAAATTATTGCTTTTCTGATAGGAGGTAATAATGGATAAAATGACAATTTCCTTCTTTGTGGCAGAGTTGTTTGCCTTGCTCGGTATGATGGCTCCCGTGTGGGTGTCAAATCATAAGATTCGCAAAGGGCAGCTCTGCCAGTTAAGAAGCGAAATGCTGCAGATCTATTATCACAATAAGGATAAGAAAAAAATACGGCAGTACGAATACGAAAATTTTGTGCTTCTCTACGAGGCATACAAGGCTCTCAAGGGAAACTCGTTTATAGATAAGATATACAGCGAAGTTAAGACTTGGGAAGTGATTACATAAGGAGGTAACAGCTATGGCAAATTTCATTAAAAATCTCGCAAATCTCGTCAAGGTAAAGACTATCGTCACCTTCGCGGTACTTTTAGTCTTTACGGTACTGAGTCTGAAGGGAGAGATTTCCCCGGATAACGTGATGATAATAACATCCTCGGTGATAGCTTTCTACTTCGGTACACAGCACGAGAAGAAGGAGGGGTGATATGGAGATAATTAAAAGACTCGTATCCCCAAAAAAATACTCTCTTAAATGTCCCTTTCTTATGACACCTGTGGGAATATGCGTACATAATACTTCAAACGATGCGTCAGCCGAAAACGAAATATCGTATATGACGGGTAACAGCCTTGCCACCTCCTTCCACTACGCAGTGGATGATAAAGAGGTGATACAGGGTATCCCCGAAAACCGTAACGCCTTCCACGCAGGTGACGGCTCCTTCGGAGACGGAAACAGAAAGTATATCGGAGTTGAGATATGCTATTCCAAATCGGGCGGAGAGAAATTTATACAGGCAGAGAAAAACGCCGCTGCTTTCATAGCCTCAAAGCTTAAGGAATACGGCTGGGATATATCCCACGTTAAGAAGCATCAGGATTTTTCGGGTAAATACTGTCCTCACCGCACCCTTGATATGGGATGGCAGAGATTTCTTGATATGATACAGAACGAACTCAATAAGGAGGAAGGTATGACAAAGGAAGAAAGAATCGAATTCAATAAACTGAAGAAAAAGGTAGACAAATTTACAAAGGTGTACAAGTATTGGAAGGACCTGCCGAAGTGGGCACTGCGCCCTATGTACGCAGCTTATAAGGCTAAGCTCTTTGTCGGTTCATCCCCGAGTAACTTGAACGTTACATACGATATGATCCGCACAGTAGTCTATGATGCCCGTCTCGCTCGTCTGATCGGAGTCATCAACTTTAAGGATGATGCAGAGGATGAAACCAAAGCTGACATCCTTAAAGAACTAGGAATAGAATAATAAAACAGACCCCGACACGCCTTTCAGCTCATTTGCTGATGCGGACCACGTCGGGGCTTTAAATTATCATAAAAAGGAATTAGGAGGACCTGATGGCGAGTTGGGTGCTTCGCTGCGTTACCTGTCCCAGAGCTATTCCATGTCAAATAAGAAGGTAGCAAATCTTCTTCGTGACATAGCTACCGAGGAGCTGGCGCACTTAGAGATGGTAGGAACCATCGTTATGCAGCTGACAAAGGATCTGTCCACCGACCAGATAATCAGAGACGGCTTCGATACCTACTTTGTTGACCATACCGTCGGCGTATATCCTCAGGCTGCGGCAGGTGTGCCCTATACTGCGGCGTTTATGCAGTCCAAGGGAGACCCCATAACCGACCTCTTTGAGGATATGGGTGCAGAACAGAAGGCAAGGACCACCTACGACAACATTCTTAAGTTAGTGGATAACCCCGACGTTATCGAGCCTATCAAGTTCTTACGTCAGCGTGAGGTAGTACACTTCCAGCGCTTCGGAGAGGCGTTGGCAATGCTCCGCGACGATCTTGATTCCAAGAATTTCTATTATTACAATCCATCCTTTAAGAATGGCTGTAGATAATCGGTAAAGGGCGTATTTTTACGCCCTTTCAGACTGTCGAAAAAGTCGGTCAGACGTGTGAAAAGAAATATTTATATAGTATATTTCTCCCACCATAGATCAGTTACAAATTTATAGGCTATATCTCCAAATATAGCTGATAAGCATTCAAAGGTGGCATAAACATCGAGTTTATGCCACCTTTTCACACTTT
>JAFQHD010000143.1 GCA_017398145.1 Clostridia bacterium | reverse complement strand
TCGCAAAAAGCAAGCAACTGCAAGGAAAACTCGATGTTTTCCTTGCAGTTATTTCTTTTATTTTATTTTGTTTATTTCAATTTTTATTTTTAAATATTATTAGTCGCTTGCCCTAGACCGAGTTTGTCAGCACTCTGAATGACACTTTCTATGCGAAAGTGTCATTTTGAGCTTTACTCGGTGATCACAGGCTCTGCCTCAGGGAAGGGATAACCCTTATCCGCGCATTTTGTAAGACAGATAGCGGATGCCAGAGGTACTAAAAGGCTGAGAAGCAGATACTTTACCGCCTTTTCGGGGACTGTGGATTCAAATATCTTGAAGAGAACTATGTATGCTATAAACTGCATGGTCATAAGGGCAAATATCATCAGAAGCATAAAGCTGTACATTACAAGAGCGAAACCTACTATAAGCGCAGGTTCGGAAAAATCACCCTGAATATTTACGACCAATATCATTACGAACATAACGGTATATGTAAGTGTCATACCCACTATTGTAGCACCGTGAAGTATTGTCAGAAGCAGATTCCACTTTCTCTTCATGCCGAGATGCTCATCGTATTCGTTTGCCACAAGACCCATATTCCAGCTGTTAAGCACGGGTATCCACGCCATCCACGGACAGGAGATACCGCGTCTTTGTGACAGCTTATACATAGCCTTTGCGGTAAGAATATAGTTTATTACTACAAAAGCCAACAACGCTCCGTAGAAAAGGAACATAAAGATTATCATTCCTATGGCAAAGCCGACGTTATTATACATAAAAGCCTCCTGTTAATTAAAATTTTTATTTATAAACTCAGCTATAGCAGAGTCGTATTTTTCGGTGTCGGTTATCCTCAGCATAGAGTGGTCTCCCTCCTCGTAGCTGACAAGAGTTTTATTTTTGCTCGGACAGCTCTCAAACATTTTCTCGGCGTTGTCATAAGTGGAATACTTATCCTTTTTGCTGTGTATCATCAGAAGAGGCTTATCCATTTTTGTGATATAATTCGCGGGACCTCTTCTCATAGAGTGACCTGTATGAAGCCTGAAATGAAGCATGACCAGCTGTAATACGGGGAACATCAGCCTCTTTCGTTCTATGAGATTGTTTCTCATGGATTCGCGGAAGCGGGGGAACATTCCCTCTGCCACCATACCCTTGACCGTATCGGGACAGTCGGGTGAGGTTATGGCAAGCATACCCGATGCCGCACCTATGCATATACCATGATACAGAATAGTATCGATGCCGTATTCTTCAGCAAGAAGCCTTGACCAGGCAAGGGCGTCTTTAGATTCCTCAAAGCCCACGGTGATATATCTTCCGTCGCTTATACCGTGGCATCTCGAATCTACCGCCAATATATTAAAGCCCGCATCCGAATATGGCTTGGCAAAATAGTATGCGTATCGCAGGCTCTCTGTTCTGCCCGAGAGAACTATAACTGCTCTGTCATAGCCCATATCGTAATATTCGCCGTAGAGGTTTATACCGTCACGGACTATATGAACATCCTTTTTGCAGCGGTCGTGGGCTTTTTGCCACTCCATACCGATGTCGTCCATACGAAGAGTGCGTTCGGTGATTATGGAAACGGTCCGTCCCCATTTATCCTTGTTCTTTCGTGTAAGTGTAGCGCTGTAGATGCAGAATGAAGCCACCACCACCGAAAGCAGGTAGAAAAATATCGAAAAGAGAAGGAGTACAACGAAAATATTGAGTACGATCATCATGTTTATTTTACCTTCGCCTTTCTGCGCTCTAATTCTTCGCGAAGATCAAGGACCTTCTGACGGATGGTTTCGTTGATAGCCGCCACCTCGGCGGTCTTTGCCCTTTCGGGAAGGTAATCGGAAAGCTCTATGGGCTCGCCTATCATAAGGTGAACTCTCTTGAATATGCCGTAGTTTCCGTCGGTGACAACGGGTACGATGGGAGCACCCGCACGGTGAGCTATAAGCAGGTAGCTTGGATAGAACTCCTTTATGGTTCCGTCGTCGGTGTTATGTCCCTCGGGGAATATCTGTACCAGATGACCCTTCTTTATCTCCTTTATGCTCTGAGAGACGAAGCGCATGCTCATGGTAGTACGGTTAGCCTCTATTCCGCCCCAGAATTTAGAGAACGCAAATCTGACGATAGGATTTTTGAATGGCTCCTCGGTGGACACCACCCAGAGCTTTCTCGGGAAGAAAACAAAACAATTCTGTACGTAATCAAAGGGACTGAAATGGTTTGAAATAACGAGAGCACCGCCCTTGACACGGCGGGTCGCCCTTTCGTTTTCATAATAGATCTTGGTCTTAAAGAAGAGCCATTTGAATGGATAGCCGGTAATAACTCCTATCCATCTGAATATCTCGTAGAATATCATTATTTATCGATCTTGCCTATCTGTGATATTGTCTTGGGGAAGAAGAAGGACATACAGAAGGCGATCATGCAGACAACTGCAACAAGCACGGTCATAACGGAAACATATCCGTTCTGCTTCATGAACACCAGCACCACACCCGAGGCAAGACCTGCGGATGCACCCTCAAACAGACCCTGTATCGCAAAATACATAGAGGAAGCCGTGTCGTCGTTAAGCTCCTTACGGTCAGCCGCCCTCTTGGAAGGAACTGAATAGGTGACGGAGAAGAATGCGCCTATAGAGAATGATATGATAAGAGCGCAAACTATAGAATAAACATAGATTATCGAAGAGGGGATAAATTTGATAAGACCCATAAGAGCCATGCCTGTGGAGAACATAACAAGGACGTATCTGTATCCGAAGCCCAGACCCTTCTTCTGCACTATCCTGTTATACAGGAGGATGGTCAGAGGTACGGGAACAAAGCAGACCGGCATGATAAAGGGCATATCGAGATTGGCGGTAGAGAAATATTCGTTGATACCGCTTAAAAAGAGCTGAAGTCCTATATTCATTACGAAGAGGGTACACAGCCAGTATATATAAGGCTTGTCGCTGAGAGTGAACATAAGAGACTTGCCGAAGGTGACCTTATTCTGCTTTTTCTCAGCGGCTTCCGTGGGCTTTTCCTTAAGGGTGAAGAGAGGGATAAGCATAGTCAGAGACAGGGGGAGGAATATAAGCGCAACCGCTCTGATATTCATACCCATGCTTACAAAAGCGGGAACAAGGGCAAATCCCAAGCTGAAATAAACCACGTCGCATATCGATTTTGTGTTGGAAAGAAGCATTATACCCTTTTGATCATCGGTTATCTCCGCGAAGGTAGCATAATAGGTTATCATGGTAAGGGTATAAGCGGTGTAGAACACTATCAGGAGAGCTCCGAACCATATGGTGTTGGCAAGGGTGGCGGAGGTATTGATGGGTATAAGGAGAAGCAGATATGCTACGATCATCGGTATATAACCCATAACGATGGCGGTCTTTCTCTTACCCCATTTTACATTGAGATTGTCAACGAAGTGGGAGAGGGGAAGGTCGATGAGACCGTCGATTATCTTTGCCGCAAGTATGAGCACAGCCCACAGACCCGCAACCACAAGATCGCGGTTGAGGTAGGTCCAGTGCTCCACGTGAGCGTCAAATCCGCCTACAAGCAATGCACTGCACAGATATGAGCCTACGATGATGTTGAGCATGTTTACGCCCAGACCCGAGCAGGCGTATAAGATAAGACTTCCTTTTTTGGTGATCTTTTTCATTTTTAAACTCCTCAATAGATTTTTTGTTAGGGTAACTTGCTCCTATTCGAAGGATATGGTCATCAGACAGGGCAGAGAGTCTGTGGGAACGGAGAAGAACTCCGCGCATATATCACCTCGGCTTACAAGCTCGATGATACTGTTTATGGTCTGCTCCTTGATACGTGATTGGTAGAATATGGTCACGATCTCTCTGTTCTGCTGCTTTATGACCTTGTATATTGTCTGCGCCGTCGTCTCCTCCAGCCTATCGCTTATGGAGATAAGCTCCTTGCCCGAGAAGGAATAATATTCGTTACGGTGTATATCCTTGTCTCCGTAGCGTACTGCGCTGTTACGCTTGGCTATCGAAACGACGTAGAGATTGTTGATTATCTGGGTGATGGAATCTTGCGCCGTCTCAATGTCGGTCTCGGAGAAATCCACCGTAGGCAGAGCCGCATAGCATTCTGCAACGGTACGGCTGTTGATGACCGTTACCTTAGCCTTGGCGTACAGCTTCTTTGCCTGTACGGCACTGAGTATGGCATCCGAGCTGTTGGGGAAAACGAAGATGTTTTCGGCACCGCTCATTTCAAAGGCATCAAGATAGTCCTTGGTGGACACACCCTCCTCACACAGGACCGAAACGTCCGCACCCATATCTATAAAGAGCTGCTGCATCCTTTGGTCATATGCCACCGCCACTATAGAGAAAGCACCGTTGTTTTTTATGGGAGAGCACATTATCCGTTTGCTCTGCTCAGTGTGCTGTACCGTCATGTTCTCGATCTTCAAGGACAGGAATTCGCCGTACTTATGGCAGAGCTCAAACACCTTTTCGGGATAACGGGTGTGTATATGTATCCTTGCCTTGTCCTTTTCGTGGGACAGAACTAAGGAATCACCTATTTCGGAAAGTGCTGACTTAAAGCTGTCAGGGTCGAAGTCCTCTCTTCCGTTAAGAAGCTGAAGCAGAAGCTCGGTACAGTATCCGAACTCAAAGCTGCTGTCCGGACCGAAGGCATCGTAATCAACAGTCTCTGTCTTTTTATCCTCTTCAACGCCGTCGATATCCTCGCCGTCAAGGTATTTCTTCATTCCTTCAAACATATAGACTATACCTGCCCCTCCGCTGTCAACGACCCCGCGCTCCTTAAGAACCGAAAGAAGCTCAGGTGTGCTTTCAAGAGATCTCTTGGCGTAACGGACAAAGGAATCTATCACATCGTCCACGCTTTGCGTACTGTCAAAATCCTTCTTCACCGCATTTGTGGCATCCTTGACCACGGTGAGCATAGTGCCTTCGACAGGGGTAGCTACCGAGGCATATGCATATTTAACACCCTTTTCCAGAGCCGCTATAAAGGTTTCGGCATCGGCGGCATCTACATCGTAGAAGCCCTCGGAAATTCCCTTAAGAAACTGGGAAACTATAACTCCCGAGTTGCCTCTTGCCTCAAAGACTACCGAACGGGCAAACCTTCTTGCCACCGAGGGCAGGTCCACTATAGTCTCGCCCACGGCTAAAAGTCCCTTATGTATGGTAGTCACCATGTTCGTGCCCGTATCCCCGTCAGGAACGGGAAAAACATTTAATTCATTTACGTGCTTCACGTGTTTGTTCAGGTTGCGTACTGCATATTCAACCATGTTTCTGAAGCACTCGCCGTCTATCCTTCTCCTCATGACTCACTCACCCGTTAAGCAGCTTTGTCATTATTTCCTTTTCGGCGGCCAGATCCTCGCTTAATTCCTCGCCGAAGAAGTAAACGGCCACCATTCCGGGACCTATGTTCGTTCCGCAGCCCGAAAAAACGTCGGAAACGAACACCTTTTTGGGATTCAGCCTTTCTTCGATAAGGGCTTTGAGCTTTTCGGCATATTCGGGACGGTTGCTGTGAGAGATCAGAAGATACTGATCCGCAACATTTACCGCTGCCTGTTCGGCGTATCTTACCGTCATATCCAGCGCCTTATTGATGCCCTTGACCTTGGTCAGCACCGATACGTAGCCGTCTCGGTTACAATCACCCATGGGTTTAACACCGGCAAAGCTGCCCATGATAGCCTTTCCCATGGTTATACGGCCTCTGCGGGCAACGAAGATCAGATCGTCGATAGGACCCATCTGATGTACCCTGTGCTTGTTTTCCTCAAGCCGGGCAACCACCTCGTCAAAGCTGCTGCCTTCGTTTTTAAGCATATGGGCATACATTACCAGAAGACCGAAGGCACCCGACATCTTATAGCTGTCAAAGCAGTATATCTTACGGTCGGGGAATTCTTCTCCGACTCTCTTTGCAGCGCCCACAGCCACGTTGTATGTGGAGCTTATCTTAGAAGATATGGACATGCTGAGGATGTCATAGCCCTTTTCTGCATATCCCTTGAAGATTAGATAATACTCCTCGGGACTTGCGGGAGCTGTGCTGATATCAGATTTTTTGCTTGACAGAGCCTTATAAAACTCCTCACGGCCTACCTCGCTCCAATCAAGAGTGGTGTTAAAGTCTCTTGTGTCGCTGAAATGCACATGACCCTTGATATAGTCCTCAATGCCGAAGTATTCTCTTATCTCGGCGGACAGGTCACAGGTGACATCCGCTAAAATTATGTATTTATTCATAGCCAAACTCCTTAGAATATCTAATTGATATATTATAACATATAATGTATGGAATTTCAACATTTTTCGGCAAGAAAAGTATGGGAAACAGGGGAAGCGGAAGGGGTACTAAGCAATAATTTTTTAAGTATTGAGAAAAAAGTTTGATTTACCTATTGCAAAATGAAAACATGTGTGTTATAATACCCTTTGTTCAGCGAATACGGAGAAGTACTCAAGTCGGTGAAGAGGCGCCCCTGCTAAGGGTGTAGGTCGAGCAATCGGCGCGAGAGTTCGAATCTCTCCTTCTCCGCCAAAAAGAAACGACAATTTTCGACAGAAGATTGTCGTTTCTTTTTGTTCTTTTCACTTTTCTCTTTTCGTTCTTCTCTCTTCCCTCAAATTGTCGTTTCCAGAGAAAAGATA
>JAFQHD010000142.1 GCA_017398145.1 Clostridia bacterium | reverse complement strand
AAGGTGGCATAAACATCGAGTTTATGCCACCTTTTCACACTTTTCCGCGAAAACCGCCACTTCCTTTTTCGAAGCCTGACAGCGTGTCGATAGGCTTATCGACACGCTGAAAGGAAGGCAATTAGCCTTCCTTTTATTCATTTTATAAATATATCTGCCGTTGTCATATCCAGCTCGTTCATGATTTTTTCTATAAAGCCGGCAAGCTCGGACATTGCGTCATCCCTCAAAGCCTGTGCCTCCACAACGGTGGGAGCTTCACGCTTGTTGGTAAATTCGCTTTCCTTAAAACCGTCAGGGGTAAATACTCCTTTTGAGGTTATGAGATAATCCTTGGTATGATTAAAATAGTAGTACTCATACTCATCTGATAGACCGTCTATATTTACCGATATTCCCTCGTCAAAATTACGGGTACCGAAAGAAGGTCTGTTATCAGGAGCAGTGTTATAGCTGAATTCGATAGCACCGTAGGTATGGTATTCTATTGTATACCATTTGCCGTCTTCTTGCATTACATATTCGTAAGCATTAGACCAATAACTGTGAGGTTCACCCTTTTCTACTACGTAATCTGCTATTCTTTGTAAGCTTTCGGACAATATCGGAATGTTTGAGTCCAGATAATCACGGTACTTCATAAGCATACGTGCCGCTTGTGCACGATTGGCATTTGCCTTGGGAGCAAGGGTAGTCTCGGTCATACCCGAAATTATGCCCTCGTGTACCGCCCATGCCATACCGACGTAGCACCAGTTGCCCACTTCTCTGTAATCGTCATATACCTTCAGATCTGCCCGCTCTATATCTGTGCAACCTAACGCTTCGGCATAGTTGAGCAAGAAAGTAACAAGCTCTCCTCTGGTAACAAGCTGATTGGGAGCAAACGTACCGAATCCAACACCGCTTGTTATACGGTTTTCGTAAGCCCAGTTGATAGCGGGTGTATACCAAGCGTTTTCGGATACGTCATCGAAGTAGGTCTTTGCTTCATACTCTTCTTTTTTCTCTCCCGACAGATTAAAAAGTATCTGTACCGTCTGAGCTCGGGTCATAGCCGAGTTAGGAGAAAAAAGTGCGGGAGCGGTTCCGATCATCATTTCGGTATCATATACGTACTGTACCGCATCGGTATACCAAGACTTCTTTGCTACATCCTCAAAGCGGTTGGAGACCTTCTTGATCTTGGGTGCGGACCAAGCCTCCCAAGTGATATCCTTATATTTTGCCTTAAGTTCCTCGGTCCAGGTGGGATTATCTTCGGGATAATAAACCGTACCCTCAAAGAACTTAAATATAGGATATTTCTTAGATTTTGGCAGATTGCCGTAGAAGGTCAGGGTGTTTAAGCTATCGATCTCAAAACAGAAATCACCAATACGATTGATACCCTCGGGAAATACCACGTGAGTTATATTGGTACATCTGTCAAAACAGTAATCTCCTATCTCTTCAAGAGTTGAGGGAAGCTCTACTTTTTCTATACCCCTGCATTCGCTGAAAAAATTCTCGCCCAAATAGGTTATGCCCTCTTCAACCACCACGTGCTTAATAAAGCTGTTACCGCCGACGGGCGAAAAGTTCTCGAGCCCCAGACCTCCGACTATATACATCTCATCATAATCGTCAGTCCTTCCCTCTCCGCTGACGTAAAGCGTAGCGCTTGTTTCCTCAAGAGTAAGGGTTATATTACCGCTGCTCCAGAGCTCCTTATACTCGGGAAGACGGATATCCCCCTTTTCAAGTGCTATGTTATATATATCGGTCTTGGTGAGAAGCCCTGCGTCATAGGCATAGCTAACCTGAACAAAATTTCCATCCTTGTATGCGTAGAAAAAGTCGGCGTCATCACAATTCGGGAATGTAAAACGAATTCCGGCTATATTGATCGTACTTACCGCAGGTAACACGATTCGTTTT
>JAFQHD010000141.1 GCA_017398145.1 Clostridia bacterium | reverse complement strand
TGCCGAGCCAAGAGGAGTTCTACATCTACAGTCATTCTTCGGTAGTCAGATAAACGTAAAAGCCGCTGAGGTGGAGAGATCCATCTCAGCGGCAATTTTTATCTTTTCTTATAAATGACAAGCTCGGGATTTTCGCCGTTTTCCTCGTAGGTGCAGATGAGGATGAAGTCCATATTGGCGACAACACCGAAGCATCGGTCTCCGCCGAATTCACATTCGAGCTGATTGCCAAGATAAGTGGCGTTATCATCAAGAAATTTGACGGTCTTACCGTTGGGAAGGCGGTACTCCAAATTAACGTAACCGCCTACAAGAGCGTTCAGCTTTTCAACTCTCGGCATTTCTTCCACCCGGAGTGCGTTGATCTCGTCAATTAGTTTCCGCTTGAATTCTTCGAACTTTTCCGCGCCGTCAAGGTTTTTGTACTGTTTCCAATAGTCGAGTTTGGGGAGCATTTCTTTAAGATGTGCACGAGCCTGCTCCGAAGAAAAGTGTTCACTTGCCATATTCTTTACGCAGACCTCGATTAGATCGTCCATATTATGATACATATACTCGCCGTCTGCATAGCACCACTTGCAATATTCCTCGTTGAAAAAGCCATCCGTTTCACGGCTTATATTGCTGTCCTCAAGTGGCATACCGCAGCATTGGCAGATGAGCTGACGCGGTGAGCCGAGGAGTGTATTGATCGAAACGTCGAAGAATTTGGATAAAAGCTTCAGCGTTTCAGTGTTGGGTACCGTATCGCCGTTTTCCCAACGGCTGACCGCCTGACGGGTGACGAATACCTTTTCTGCAAGCTCATCCTGAGAGAGTCCTTTTTTCGTTCTGAGATCTAGAATAACATCTTTAGTTTCCATATATTTTACCTTCTTTGTTTTCTGTGGTTTTATTATAGCATATCTAAGAGCAAATCACAAGCAACGCGCTGTTGCTATCGCTCTTTTTCTTTGTCTACTGCGGTACAAAATTTGTTTCCGAAAGCCTTTGACTTTTGCTACAGTTAGAGTTACCATACAGACGACAAAAACACCTCGAATGCGGCTTAAAACTGCATTAGGGGTGTTTTGCTTGACCACAGTTTATCCCATTTACACGATCGGAGTACACGGAAACAGTGGAGGTAAGAGTGCCGGAAAGCATCTATATCCGAGCGGAAAGAGGCGGAAATGCTTAGAAACGAGCGGAAACAGGTACTCTTGATTTCTTTGGAAACAAGATGCCGCAGATTGTATTTTGCTTTTGCAATGATGATATACACGGCTTTGACGTGATTTATACCTGCGTTATTTAGTATAAATTATTTAGACTGTACCAAAAATAAATAAACGGAGGTGAGAATATGGCTGAAAATATAGATAACAAAAAAGAGAAAAAAAGCGAAGATGAAAAGCCACGCATCAAGCCCGGTGATATCATATGTAAGACCGAGACCTGCGACACCGTAAGCATGGGAAACGGAAATGTGATGCATAAATCGGATAATAAATTTTTTTGAAAACAGACAAATATAGCCTCCGACGGGGTCGGAGGCTATATTATAATATCGTCGGTAGAGGGGTTATCTATAAGTTCGCCCTTTTCGCCAAACCGTGAGCCGTGACAGGGACAGTCCCAGGTATGCTCGGCGCGGTTATATTTCAGCGCACAGCCGAGATGGGGACAACGAGGTGCCGTAGGAGTGATAAGTCCCAATGTCGATTCAAGAGCATTGACGGCAAGCTGAGAATGAAGCATGGTTCGGGACGGGGAGAACACCTGAGTATAGGGGTTGTGTTTTCCTCTTACCAGATCGCACAGGATATCTGCTGATACCATAGCGTTGGTCATGCCCCATTTGTTAAAGCCTGTAGCTACATAGATGTCGGGTGTGTTCTTGGAATACTGTCCGATATAGGGGATAGAGTCAAGGGACATACAGTCCTGTGTCGCCCATCTGCCGACTATCTTTGCATTCTTATAATACTTTTCGGCAAAGTCCTCAAGCTCCTGCCAGCAGCCACCCTTTTTACCCGTACGGTGTCCTCCTCCTCCAAGCAACAAAAGCTCCCCGCAGTTTCGAAAGGAAACCCCCTTGTCGCTTTCGTCCACGTACATTCCGTCTAAGTTCTGTGCCCCTTTGAGTGCCAATACATATGAGCGGTGCTGATAGAGCTTGAGAAAATAAGAGCCGTGCTTATTTATTATGGGGAAATGTGTGGCTATAATGAGCTTATCGTATTCAATGAGTGCGTGCTCGGTGGTTACCCTGTAGGGCATAAATTCCCTGGCTTTGGTGTTTTCATATATAGGCAGGTCTTTTGATATCTCGTACAAAAATTTTAAAGGGTGAAACTGAGCCTGGTCGGGTACCCTTACCGCTCCCGCCGCAGAAAAGGGAAGAGCTGAGGTGTCGGAAAGCTCAGCACCTATCCCCAAGGAATTTAACGCTTTTATCTCTCGTTCTATCTTATCGCGGTCATCAAGCGAATAAACGTATGAATCCTTTATTTCAAAATCACAGGAGGTGTCCTTGCACATATCTTTATATTTGTTTAATGCATTTAACTGTGCCTTAATATAAAGCCGGGCTTTTTCTTCACCGTAACGATTTATCAGCTTATCACAGAAAAGTCCGTGCTGCAGGGTGATCTTTGCCGTAGTATTTTTCGTGATACCGTTGCATATCCTGTCAGCTTCAAGCAATATACAGTCAACTCCCTCACTTTTGAGCATATAGGCGCAGAGTATGCCCGCGATACCTCCGCCCACTATCAGCACATCCGTACTTATGTTTTCCTTAAGCTCTTCAAACTGCCTTGGCTCTGTGTCCTTTACCCATACCGATTCCATATCATGACACCTCCGTTTATAACTTAGTATGCCCCTTTTCGGAATAATCTACCACCACAGAGAATAAAAATATTACCGATACTTATTCGGTCGGTGATTATATGAGACAAAAAATAACACTTTGGCAGTTGGTCGGTTTTTCTCTTACCTCTCTTTTCGGAACTGTCCTGCATTTTCTGTACGAATGGAGCGGTCAAAGCATATTTGCAGCTCTTATTTCGGGAGTAAACGAATCCACATGGGAACATATGAAGCTGCTTTATTTTCCGCTTTTTGCATTTGCTCTTGTGCAGAGCCTCTTTTTTAAGGGAAATCCGAATTTCTGGTGTATAAAGCTTCGCGGTATCATAACAGGACTTATACTGATACCAATACTTTTCTATACATACAACGGTATTATAGGCAATTCCCCTGACTGGATAAATATCAGCATATTTTTTATAGCCGCCGCAGCTGTCTTTATTTACGAAGCAAGGCTTTTAAAAAGAAGGGATATACAGTGCAGGGAGCCTTGGCTTGCCTTTTTAATAATATGCTTTATAGGAGTATTTTTTATACTTTTCACCTTTGTAACTCCAAGGATGGGAATATTTCTCGATCCCGTAACAGGGAACTACGGTATATAAAAACAGGAAGTCGGACGACTTCCTGTTTGCACTATATGATATAAACTGTAAATCGGGCATTAAACAAAAAACTTCAGTAAATAATACACCCGTTTTTGGCAGAGGCAGCTTGCCGCTTACCACTCAAAGGAGCGAAGATACTCGATACTCATTTTTGCAGACTCAAGTGCGGGTCTTTCGGGGGACTCGTCCTGCTCAACGATGACCCACTTAGCACCTGCTGCCTTGGAAGCCTCAAGGATAGCGGGAACATTCTGAATTCCGTGACCAACGGGCTTGAAGATAAAGCCCTCATTCTCTCTGTCCTCACGGCTCTTGCCGATAAGGTCATAGGGAACACCTGTGTTGCCCTCAGCTTCCCAGTAGTCCTTGATATGTACAAGGGGGCTTCTGCCTGCGTACTTGCCGAGATATTCCACGGGGCTGAAGCTTGCGAAGTTCACCCAGCAGGTATCGAGCTGTGTCTGGAGACGGTCTGCGGGAACGGTGTCGTAGATTATATCAAGAACACACTTGTCGTCGACCTTCTTGAACTCAAAGTCGTGGTTGTGATAGAGAAGCATAAGACCTTCCTCGTGAGCTTTATCTGCAATACTGCGGATAAGCTCGAGGTTTTCCTCCAGTCTGCGGTTATCAGAACCGTAGCTCATCCAGGGTATAACAACGTAGTCACAGCCGAGAACCTTATAACGTGCAAGAGCACCGTCCTTTACCATCTCGTCTGTGGGTGCGTGGCTGGACATACATACAAGTCCTATTTCCTCAAGAATCTTCTTGACCTCGAGGGGATCCATGTGACCTAAGCCTGCAAACTCAACGCCGTCATAGCCCATATCCTTAACTGCCTTAAGTGTGCCGACAAAATCCTGCTCTAACTCTTCACGTACAGAATAGAGCTGTAATGCAATAGGTAATGTTGCCATAATTTCCTCCTTAGTCCAATATACCGATAAGTCCCGAACGGGGCATAGGTCTCTGTCTTTCGTAGGGAGACTCGATGGTAATATTGGTGTTCTTTTCACTTGATGTATAAAATGCAGACATTATCTCTACCACGTGGAGCTGTTGCTCGCAGTTGCAGCGGTAGGGCTTGCCTGTAGAGATCGCCTTAGCCATGTCGGCAAGACCGAGACCTCTTGAATTTTCATTATAATCGAAAATCCGCGGCATGTCAATATATTCTGCGGTTCTTCCTCTGATAAGCTTCACTTTACCGTCAAAGCAGTTGGGGTCGGGAACTATAAGAGTACCCTCTGAGCCGTAGATCTCCAGTTTGACGTTGTTTATATAGCTTACGTCAAAGGTGGTGAACACGTTTGCGATACATCCGTTGTCAAAACGCATGGTACCCATAACATAGGTAGGAACCTCAACAGGCATTATATTGCCGTATTTCTTTTCGCTTAAGATGGGACGCTCGGGATATGAAGCCTTTGCCATGCCCGAAACCGTGTTTACTCTGCCTAAGAGATTAATAAGAGCTGTTATATAGTAAGGTCCCATATCAAACATAGGACCGCCGCCGTACTTATAAACGAACTCGGGATCGGGATGCCAGTTTTCCGGACCTCGGGTGATGAAGTGTGCGGATGCGCCGATAGGCTCACCGATAAAGCCGCTGTCGATGAGATGTCGGCAGGTCTGAATACCCGTACCCATAAAGGTGTCGGGAGCACCGCCTAACAGAAGGCCCTTTTCCTTTGCTAAAGCTACAAGCTCTCTTGCTTCATCAAGACTGGGAGAAAGAGGCTTTTCGGAATAAACGTGCTTGCCGTGGAGAAGCGCCTGCTTTGTAACCTCATAATGCTCATAGGGGCGGGTGATGTTGAGAACGATATCAACCTCGGGGTCGTTGAATAATTCGTACATATCCTCGTAGAGCTTGGGAATGTTATATTCCTCCACAGCCTTTTCCGCGCGCTCGCGGATAAGGTCGCATACGCCGATTATCTCCACCTCGCGGAACATTTTTGTCAGATTTTCTAAATATATAGGACTGATACATCCTACGCCTACAAAACCGATCTTAACCTTCTTCATAGAAAAGTCAACTCCTTTCATATATTCAATTATACAGCCTTCGGTGGATTTTTTCTATAATAAAAAACATGATCGATTTGAAAAAATGGCTGGAAATCTCCGAAAAGATATGGTATAATGTGAAAAAATGGTTATAAGGAGTAGAAAAAGCATGAAAGCAAGCTGTAAAAAGCTTTATTCTATAACTCATTCTAACGATTTTACTATTGCAAAGCATACCCACACGGACCACGAGCTGGTCTACTGCATAGAGGGAAATGGGTCTGCTGTGATAGGTGAGGAAAGATACAATTTCTCTACAGGCAATTATTATATAACCCGACGGGGCTCACCCCATACCGAGCAGGATGAATCTACTACAAGGATAATCTATTTCTACTTTGATGCACCCTCAGAGCTTGTGAGAGACGGAATGTACACCGACTTTGACGGTGCGGTGCTTTCCTCGGTCAAGCATCTGCAGAAGGAGCTTGAGCTTGACGAGCCCTACCGTGACGAGATGGTAAGCAGTTTCATAACCCGTATGCTCATAAAGAGCCTTCGTTCTCTTGACAGCAAGCGTACGAACGACGGAATACAGCAGACTGTAAGATATATAGACGAAAATATTCAGCAGAATATAGATTTTCGCGCCCTTGCCCACCGCCATCATTACAGCTTTGACCGTTTCCGTCACCTTTTTAAGGAATATACGGGACTGTCCCCCCATCAGTATATAATAAAGGGTCGTATAGAAAGAGCCAAATTTCTTTTGGAGCTTAATCCCGATGCCAGCCTTACCGAGGTGTCCTATAACTGCGGTTTTTCTTCATCCTCCCATTTTACCAAGGCCTTTTGCTCCAAGGTCGGTATGACCCCCAGTAAATATGCCAAGCTTCAGTTAAATGATTGATTTCATCAAGTAAATATGTTATAATAGATCATCTTATTTAAGAGGTATGAATATGAAAAAATTATTTGCTTTACTTTTAGTTGCCCTGATGCTCATACCTATGGGAGTCAGTGCTTTAGCCGGGGACATAGAGATGACTATCCTCTTTACCCACGACCTTCACTCTCATTTTCTGCCCTCTAAGAACGAAGGCGGCGGTGAGTTCGGCGGTTATGCAAGACTTATGACGGTTATAAAGGAGCAGAGGGAAAAGCACCCCGACGCTATCCTCGTGGACGGCGGAGATTTCTCTATGGGCTCGCTCTTCCAGACTGCATATCCCACCGCAGCCCTTGAGCTTCGCATCATGGGTGCTATGGGCTATGATGCTACGACCTTCGGTAACCACGAGTTCGACTATCTGCCCACAGGGCTCGTGTCTATGCTTAACGCCGCGAAAAACAGCGGTGAGAGAACTCCCGAGATAGTTATTTCAAACTATCTGCCCATGGATGCCGATACAGAGGTCAGGGAAGCCTATAATAACTACGGTGTCAAGTCCTATACCATAATCGAGCGTGGCGGAGTGTATTTTGCGATCTTCGGTATCTTCGGTTTTGATTCCGACGACTGCGCTCCTAATTCGGGTATGGCTATGATAGACCCCGTAAAGGCGGCAAAGGATACCGTAGAGCAGATACTCACCGAATGTAAAGAGAAATATGACGCCGAGCCTGTAGTCATCTGCCTTTCCCACAGCGGAACAGACGGTGAGGGTAAGGGTGAGGACTACGATCTTGCGGAGGGTGTAGACGGCATCGACCTTATTATTTCGGGTCATACCCATACTACCATTGACAAGCCTATCGAGGTCAACGGAGCTTATATAGT
The DNA here is from genome assembly GCA_017398145.1 of Clostridia bacterium. Classification (GTDB taxonomy): domain Bacteria; phylum Bacillota; class Clostridia; order Oscillospirales; family CAG-272; genus RGIG7300. Next base: position 2,635 of record JAFQHD010000141.1, on the reverse strand, counting down.
TTCTGCCGCCGAATACGGCAAATATCTCGGTGTCGTTACGCTTGGCTCCGGCAAGCGCCTTGAAAGCTACGAGCTTATCCCCGTTGACGAAAACGTAGAGGATGACCCTGAAATTGCCGAAATGGTAGAGAACTTTAAGTCCACCGTTGAGAGTGAATATCTTGCCGACTACGGTGTAGGCTTTGACGAGGTAATAGTAAATAATGAATATAAATTTGATTCTGTAGACGAGGTCTACGCCACACAGCACGAATCGACCTTAGGCAACCTTTTCTCGGATGCCTACAAATGGGCGGCAGAAAAGACGATGGGACAGAAGGTAGACATCGCTCTTACCGCAACGGGCGTTATTCGTGAGACCATTCCCGTAGGGGAGGTTACCGTATCCGACGTATTCAATGCCGCATCTCTGGGTGTTGGAACAGAGGGCGAGCTTATAGCGGTATATATCACAGGCAAGGAGCTTAAAAACGCCCTTGAGGTGGACGCCTCGGTACAGCCCATAATGAAGGCGGCACAGCTTTTCTTCTCGGGAGTTGAGTATTCCTTCAACACTAACCGTATGATCTTCAATAAGATAGATTACGCTATGCTCCGAGGTGAAAACGGTCTTGAGAAGATAGAGGATGACAAGCTCTACTGTGTCGTTACGGGTATGTATGCAGGACAGATGCTTGGCTCCGTCAAGGAAAAATCCTTCGGACTTCTCTCTATCACACCCAAGGACAAGGATGGCAATCCCCTTACCGCCGACGAGCTTGTGAACCACGTTATCCGCGACGAAGACGGTGTTCCTCTCAAAGAATGGTACGCCATCACTTCTTATATACAGGAAATGGGCGGCGAGATGGACAGCTCTTACGCAGAGCCGGACGGACGAAAGGTGGTATACCAAAGCCTTGACCCCGCAGATATGCTGCGTAATGCCAATAAGTTCACATATATCGTTATTGCGCTTATAGTTGTTGTAATAGCGGTTATCACACTTATTGCAGTTAAAATAATCAAAAAGAATAAAAAGAAGAAATCAGCTGCCTGACGGCAGCTGATTTCATATTTCTGTTTTGGAAAGCCCCATATTTCCGTCATATGCATATACGGCTTTGGGCTCTTCATCTGACAGGGTAAATGTCAGTTCTCGGCTCCCGTTGGGATCAAGCATCTTTCTCTGACCTCCTCGGTCGGTGGCAACGTATACCCAGTCATCCCCCTTGCCGGCGGTGACTCGGATAACGTTTTCCTTGCGCTGTATATTCAGGGTCTTCTTTTCCGGCTTAAGATGTGTCATGGGCTTGCCGCAGCACATCAAGGGAACACCCTTGTCGTGTATCATGCCTACGGTATTACCGCACTTTTCACACACGTAGAATCTGCTTTCGCTCATAATAATTTCCTCCTATAGGTTTTAAAATAGTTTAACCTATATTGTGAAAATTATTTATTGCGTTTTTGATAGTCTCTGTTTATTTCATCCGCCCAGTCAGCCGTCATAGGCACCGAGCAGCGGAGATTGCTCGCCGCCTTTGCTACGGCATTGTACATTACTCTTGTACCTTCGCCGTCGTGGACGTAATTTACGGCTCGGTCGGATGCGATACCTATTTTTGCCGCTGTTTCAACAGAGTCTATGTTTGCACCGATGAAGATAAACTCCCAGCCATACTTTTCCTTTTGACGTTCTATCATTCTCTTTACCTTGTCGCTTGAATATTTACGGCTTGCATTTTCCATACCGTCGGTGGTTATGACAAAGAGAGTATTCTCCGGAACATCCTCTTTTCTCGCATACTTGTGGATATTACCGATATGGTGTATAGCACCGCCGATGGCATCTATAAGTGCGGTACAGCCTCTGACGTAATAATCCTTTCGGGTCATGGGCTTAATATCCTCGAGTCTCACTCTGTCGTGGAGGACCTCGCTTACGTCATCAAAGAGAACGGTGGAAACATAGCATTCCCCTTTTTCTACCTTCTGCTTTTCTATCATAGAGTTAAATCCGCCGATAGTATCGGCTTCAAGCCCCTGCATAGAGCCGCTACGGTCAATGATGAATACCAATTCTGTTCTGTTGTTCATAATAAAAACCTCCGTAATGTTTTGTTCTGTAAACATTATAGAGGTTTTTATATTCGGTTTGGTCGCTTTAAAAGCGACAAATTATACTCCCAATAATACCTGATCAAACGCAAACAGCGTCTCGTTTATCTCAAAGATGTTATAATTCTTATTAAGCAGAAAATACTCGATAATTATATCAAACTTACTTGATCGGGTCAAACTGTAGCCCGCCTTTGAGATAAGCTCTCTTGCTTCGTCTATATCCAATTCAAGGGCTATGGCAAAGGCAACGGCGGTGGTCTTCTTGGGATGATAGTTGATATCGTTCTTTATCTTTGAAAATAGCTTTCGGTCAACGTTTGCTTTTTTATAGCACTCACTGTCTGTCATACCCTTTTCGTCGATCTTTCGGATAAGCATCTGCGAGAAGCTTTCGTCGATCTCGGTTATCATATCCTCAAGACAGATGCTCCTATCACAGGATGCCGCCACGGGCATGGATTGGGTAAACTCTCCGAGCACACGGTTTCTGTTATACGAATGCTCCTCGGCATATACGTCGTCTATGAATGAT
>JAFQHD010000140.1 GCA_017398145.1 Clostridia bacterium | reverse complement strand
GCGTACTTGCCGAAGTCCTGGAAGATGATGCCGAACATTTTGTAAAGCTGCTCCACGTCATAGGCACGGATATCGTGCCCGTCGAGGTAGATCGTACCCTCCGTCGGGTCGTAAAGACGGGTCAGGAGCTTGATAAGTGTAGTCTTGCCTGCTCCGTTAAGTCCAACCATAACGAGAGTTTCGCCCGGCTCGATGGTGACGTTTATATTCTTGAGAACATCGCGTTTTGTACCCGGATAGCGGAAGGATACATTACGCAGCTCTATGGTATGTCCCGTATGTCTCTTTAACGGTGTGGGTACGGGAAGAATAGATCTTATCGTCTTTTTCTCCTGCATAAAGATAATGAGGTTATCTATAAACAGCGAGCCCTCGTACACCTGTGATATTACGTTGACAAGGGTGGTGACACCGCCTGAAATGGCTGTCAGCGCGCCTGTGTAGAGAGAATAGTCACCTATCTGTCCGTTACCCTTATATACGCTGTAGGCGATATAGAAAAACAACAATCCGTTTACCACAGAGGTAACGAAAGTCATACCTATATTCCATGCACCCTCGCCGACTATGAGCTTCTTCAGTCCCTTGAAATACCCCTTGAACACCTTGTTATATCTGTCGATAAAGGTGTCCGAAAGACCAAAGAGCTTGACCTCCTTCACTAAATCCTTGTTGACCTGAACGTCCGAATAATAGCTCATCTGCCGTCTGTCCTTGGAACGGTGGCGCATATATTGGAAGTTCTTTTTACGGTAAACGAAGGTTATTATGGCACTGGGCACAGATATCAGTATCACGACCAGCGGAGCAAAGCTGCTGATAGCAACAAGAATAACTATATAGCTTACGATGCTGATAATGTTTGATACCAGACTGAAGGTGGAATTGAGAATATGTATCGGTCTCATTCCCGCCTCGCGGTTGGCGTTCTCCAGCTTTTCATAAAACTCGGGCATATCGTAGCGGGCAAGGTCGATCTCTTTTGCCTTACGCATTATCTTGACCTTGATGTGGTTGGTGACTACCTCACCCGATATGCTCGTTATCATATTGCTTACAGAGTTTACAAGCTTGGTGAAAAACATATATCCGAACTGCAATGCCATAGGCAGAGCTATTATACCGATAAGATCGGATGCCGTAAGGCTGCGCTCCATCGTAAACAGTCCTGCAAGGGAATTCAAAAGATGCGCCGATATATACGAGCCCACAACAGGCATGACACCGTTGAATATCGCCATAAATATCATCACAAAGAGCAGTATCGGTCTTGCCTCCCAGACAAGTCCGAAGATATAGAACACTCTTTTAAAGAAGCCTCCCAATACCTTTTTAAGATATGCGGGTACCTCCTTTATACTTTTTGGTTTTTTCGGTTTAAGCTTGTCCTGCATCTCCCAGGGCGAACGTCCCATAGGTCCGGGTCCCATATAAAATCACCTCTTGTTGTTTTTGATATATAGATTATATCAAAAGAAAGAGGTGATTTCAATATATTCACATAAGGATTAGGCAGACTAAACTATATTCGTCATATTGTCGAAATTACTTTAATAATAGAAATCATGATTGCCTATACGCATACAAAACCGTCTGTTATTGATTATCCATGAATTGGTGGCGGTTCGCGGATTGAGAAAATACAATGTCCCGTCAACCTTCTTAAAGCCGTCGAGGACAGCCTTTGCTGCCATAACGCTCTCGGCGGTAGGGTCATTATATATGCTTCCGTCGGATATGGGGCTGAACTGGACTCCGAATTTGGTATCAAATATAACGTCCTTTACCGTGTTCGGAAATTGGCTTGAGGTACGGCGGGATAGAACAACATTACCTACGGCACATTTTCCCATAAAGCTCTCTCCTCGGCTCTCGGCACTTATGATTCGTGAAAGCCAGTAGAGATCATCCGAGTTATAATAGCTCTCTGCCGAAGCCAAAGCCTGTCCGCCTCCCGTGACCATAACGCGGCGGGTGGAAGGATTCCATACCACATCCGCAGAAAGCATCTTCGCAAGCTCGGTAACAGGGGCGTAAAGCTTGCTTTCCTTGTTACGGTTTATACCGTCACGGACAAGAACTCTACCGTTTGCAACAAGATAGGACCGTCCCTGATATACTCGCGCTTCAAGGTCAGAGCCCGTAATGGTAGCGGTCTTTGATCTTGCCTCCCAGCCTACAGAGTAACCGTCATACTGCTCGGTAAATTCTCTGACAGAAGCGTATGTAATGCCGTTTTCGATATAAGAATCAAGGGCTTGTCCGTTGACCGTCAAGGTATTGGCATATGCGGGCAGGCACAAGGTCAGGATCAAAGTGATAATAATGATTGGTGTGATCGTTTTCTTAATCATAAAACACCTCCTTTGCTATATCATAACACAAAATAGGTGTCGAAAACAAATGTAATATATACCACTAAAAAAAGCAAGCCAGATGGCTTGCTTATTTTATACCTTTATATTCTTCTTTAACCTTATTATAACTCTCAAGGTTTCCTATGTCGTAGCGCTTACCCGGCATCTCCATAGCATAAACTGCAGATTTCTCACAGAGCCAAGCAACAAGGCTTCCGGGAGCATCATAGCCGCAGCCGTCCTCCAGTGCTTCACCTATACGGGCTGCATCCTCTCTTGTATAGATATAAAAAGGAGGACATACCCAGTGGGTTGCGGGAGTAGGTGACTTCTCTGTCATAGCGGTGATACGGTCGTTTTCATCCACCGTTACCACACCGCATTTGAGCAGCTTCTTTTCATCCGCCTCATAGAAGCGCATAACAGAGGATGCATTCTTTTCCTTATAATATTCAAGAAAGGAACAGAGTGAGAAATCAAGGAGGTTATCACCTGCTATAACAAGAAGCTCGTCGTCGATACCGAGGGTATCAAGAGCAAACTTGACGTCTCTTACCGCACCTAAACGAGTGTCGTTGGTAAAGGTATTGTCGTTGACTACCTTTATATTGCCGTGCGCCCATTCTTCAAAATGTCCGGCAAATTTTCCGTTGGAAATAACGATATATTCATCTATCATACCCGAGCGGTCTATATCCTCGATAAGCCAGTCGAGTATGGTCTTATCACCTACGGTGAGCAGGGGCTTGGGAAAATTCTCGGTCAGGGGATAGAGTCGGGTGGCGTAACCTGCCGCTAAAATAAGACATTTCATATCATTACCTCCGTTTTCTCCATTATAGCATTGAACTGTAGAAATGTCAAATATTTAGTAAAAAGCAGATTCCCAATCCCACAAGCAGAGGTATGAAAAATGCGGCAAGTGTCCATCGGAGGCTTCCCGTTTCCTTCTTTATTGTAAGAAGAGTGGTCGAGCAGGGAAAGTGGCATATACAGAATACAAGCACCGAAATGCATTTCGTCATATCCCAACCGTTTGATATAAGCAGATCTTTAAGCTGACTTATGTTTCCTATATCAGCAAGTACTCCCGAACCGGTATAGCCCATAATTATAAGGGGTAGGACGATCTCATTCGCCGGAAAGCCTAAAATAAAGGCTAAGAGTATCACTCCGTCGAGCCCGAATACGACCGCAAAGGGATCCAAAAAGGCTGATATATGACCGAGGAGACTATGACCCGAAATATCTATATTTGCCATAAGCCATATGAGAACTCCCGCAGGGGCGGCGACTGCTACGGCTCTGCCCAACACGAACAGAGTTCTGTCAAGAAAGGAGCGTACTAACACCTGCCCTATCCTCGGCATACGGTAGGGCGGAAGCTCAAGGGTAAAGGCAGACTTCTTTCCACGCAGTAGGGAGTTTGAGAGTAAAAATGACACTCCGAGGGTTACGAACACTCCGAAAAGTATCACAGCACAGAGCACAAAGGGAGACAGCCACGGTGCAAAGAACATGGTTATCAGAGCTATGAGCATAGGAAAACGTCCGTTACAGGGTACAAATACATTTGTCAATATGGCTATGAGCCGCTCCCTCGGAGAGTCTATTATCCTACATCCACAGACACCTACAGCATTACAGCCCAAACCCATACACATAGTGAGACTTTGCTTGCCGCAGCTGCAGACACGGCAGAAGCAGCCATCCATATTGTAAGCTATACGGGGCAGAAAGCCGCTGTCCTCAAGTAGGGTAAACAAGGGAAAGAATATCGCCATAGGCGGCAACATCACCGCCACCACCCAGCCAAGGACCCGCCACAGACCGTAAACCAGCATTTCTCTTATAAAGTCGGGAGTTGATATAGCAATAAGGAATTTATCTATATATCCTTCAGCTATATTAAAGCCTCGGGACAACAGAGCCGACGGGTAGTTTGCACCTATGACCGTAATATACAGTACCGAAAACAGAAGAATAAGCATTATGGGAACGGCTGTAAACTTACCTGTTATTATACGGTCAATACGTCGGGTACGCTCAATACGCTTTTCGCTGTGTGAAAGGGTCTCGGAGACTATAGAATGGGCGTATTCTCCTATACGCTCGGCTATAAGCTCACGGCATTTTTCGGGATAATAGCCTATTCCCCAGAGATATTCAAAGGCGTGGATAAACTCAGGCTCCTCTATGCGATCTCCCGAGATTATACGGAGCTTCTCTGCCCTCGTATAGCGGTCGTCAATAAGAGTAAGAGCATATTCGATCTCCTTGTCATAGCATACCGTAAAGCCACGACCAAGCTCTGAGTCAAGTGCGGATATAACCGCTTCTGTTCCCCTTTTACGGTTTGCGGTGGATGTTACTACCGGGATATGCAAAAGCTCACTCAGCCGCTCGGTATCCACGCTTACACCGTATTTGCGCGCCTCGTCCCATAGGTTAAGCACCAATACGACGTTGGGAGTCATCTCAAGTATTTGAAGCACGAGAGTAAGGTTACGCTCAAGTACGGCGGTATCACAGACCGCAAGGATAAGGTCAGCCTCCCCCGAGCTTATGTACTCTCGTGCTATCTCCTCCTCAGGAGAACGGCTGTACAGCGAATATGTGCCCGGAAGGTCAACTATATTTATCCGTTTGTCATATACACCTTGGGCAAGCTCCACAGTCTTTCCTGTCCAGTTTCCCGTATGCTGCTTCATGCCCGTAAGCGAGTTGAACAGCGTGGTCTTGCCTACGTTTGGATTACCCGCAAGGGCTACTGTCTTCATCCTTTTCTACCTCCACCGTAACGCTGTCCGCATCCCTTTGTCTTATGGCTATTACAGCCCCTTTTATGTTATACGCCTTCATACTGCCCCCTGATGACAGGATACAGCATACGCTACTGCCCCGTATAAGCCCTAAGTCCATAAAACGCTGGCGTATACTGCCGCAGTTTCTGACCTCGGTCACTTTGGCTATCTGTCCCGGACGGATATTCGATAATAGTGTTTTGTTCATTGTTATCACCTTGATAACAGTATATTACGGAGGATATAGGAGGGTTACTGTATTTTCGATCACCGCAGGTAAATTAGTAAAGATTGATGACTTTGTCATCATTTTTCGATGATTATAAAGAGATGGTTTCCAAAGTGAACGATCTGAAGTAGAGGACTGATGACTTTGTCATCAATCTTCCTTTGCAGAAATCGTTTGAGAGCGATGAGTTTAGAACTGAAAAAGCCCTTCGCTGTGCGAAGGGCTTTATTGTTCTAATCATTCAATATTTCGTGTGAATTGTAAACTGCACTTGCGGGCGCAGTATAGCCGGGGCGCTCCGCTCCTTAGTTTCTTCTCTCCGGAGGAAGAGTAGAAAGGAGCTTATTTATACGGTCGATAGGCTTAAGAAGAGGACTGATGGACTTGTCGTGGTTAAGGGTATCAATGAGAAGTGAAACGTACTTACACATATTAACCGAATGATACCATTCTCTCTCCTTGAGTGCGGGAGAACCGTAAATAAGGTTGGTAGTAAAGATCTTGTCAAATACCTTCTTTTCGTACATCTCGTCAAACTTATCGAGACCGTTGCAGAAAAGACCAAAAGTGGCAAAGATGAAGATACGGTTTGCGCCCATCTCCTTAAGATGCTTTGCAACCTCGAACATAGATTCACCCGAGGAGATCATATCGTCAACGACGATGATGTCCTTGCCCTTAACGTCTCTGCCGAGGTACTCGTGCGCCTCTATGGGGTTACGTCCGTCTACGATAACAGAGTAGTTTCTTCTCTTATAGAACATACCCAGATCTATACCGAGGACGGAGGAATAGTACATACTTCTGCTCATAGCACCCTCGTCGGGAGAGACAAGCATAAGATTTTCTTTGTTGAGTGAAATATCGGGATAAACACGGACAAGGTTCTTTATCATCTGATATGTAGGATGAACATTGTCAAAGCCGTGGTTGGGGATAGCGTTCTGAACACGGGGGTCGTGAGCATCAAAGGTAATAATGTTGGAAACACCGAGCTGTATAAGCTCCTGAAGTGCGGAAGCACAGTCGAGGGATTCTCTCATAGAACGCTTGTGCTGTCTGCCCTCGTAAAGCATGGGCATGATAACGGAAAGTCTGTTTGCCTTACCTTCGATAGCGCAGATAAGACGCTTAAGATCCTGATAATGATCGTCGGGGCTCATGGGCACGCTCTCGCCGTACATCTTGTAACGCACGCCGTAGTTGAACACATCCGCTATAACATATACGTCGTGTCCACGTAGAGAATCGTGAAGCACACACTTACCCTCACCGCTGCCGAAACGGGGCCACTGGGGCTTGATGATAAAGCTTTCATCGCCGCCTCTCCACTGTCTGAGATAGCTGTCTACCTGTTCTGCGAAATTCTCGCCTCCCGTAAGGCTTATTACGCTCAGATCGCCTCGTAATGTTTCACTCATTTTTAGAATTCCTTTCAAGATTTTTACTGCTGTTTATACTTATTTGCTATACTTAAGAACTATCTTCTGCATTTCATTCAGCTTCTTTTCCATATCGAAGGCAAGCCAGTACTGATTTTTTGTTCTTACAAGGTTATGCTCGGGGTAGTCGGTCTTGAAGTAAACATCACCCTCAAGCCAGTCTGTCATGAAGCGGGCAACAAGCTCTGCTGTCATAACATACGCACCGAGATGCATAGTCTCAAGCTCCCTTGAGGTCATGGAATCCTTGATGGTGGTTATAAAGCCCTTGCAGTATGCATCGTACTTATCAAGGTCAAGGAATACCTTGGAATATTCGGGATCGTCCTCTATGGTGTTGTTGGCTCCGAAGCGGATAGCATCACCGAAGTCGTATGCCGCAAGACCCGGCATAACGGTATCCAAGTCGATTACTGCCAGAGCCTCGTTTGTATCAACGTCAAGAAGAACATTGTTACATTTGGTATCGTTGTGAGTAACGCGAAGAGGAAGCTCGCCGTTTTCAAGCATTGTGCAAAGTGAGCAAGCAAGATCATAGTGGCTTCTG